>JAQIBE010000066.1 GCA_027859235.1 Desulfobulbaceae bacterium | reverse complement strand
CACATCATTGACCTATAAGACCGGAGAGGTGACCCATGGCGGAGCTTTTACCTGTACAAACTGCGGAGCAGAAATCCATCTGCAAAAGCCCGGTCGCCTCCCGCCCTGCCCGAAATGCTCAAAAACCGAGTACCATCGCTCCTGAGCAGAGCAAAAGGCCAGGGTGATGAACCTGTGCACATCCTTTGCTCAGCCCTTCACCCCTTTACAGCCGTCAACAGGAACACAGGATAGTCCCGGTCATTTTTGGCAAAGTTAAAAACCGTTTGGTTCTTGATTGCACCAAAACCGCATTGGGCCAACTGTTTCTGAAGCACATCCTGGTCAAAACCAAAATGGGCAATACCGGTATTATCATCATGAAACGTACCATCCTCTTTGTCCAGATCGGCAAGGGCGAGAACGCCGCCGGGTTTGAGATGCTGGGCAAACTGGTTCAACAGTTCCACATACTCCTCAATATGATGCAGGGTCATACTCATATAAATCAGATCCAGAGGCACCTGCAGATCAGACAAATCACCGAGAAAGGGCTCGACATTCGTCACCCCCTGTTCGGCGATCTTCTCTCCAAGCACCTTAATCATACCCGGGGAACTGTCCAGCCCATGAATCTTATGCACATGGGGTGCAAGCTCTAAGGCAACAAGCCCCGTCCCACACCCGTACTCCAGTGCTGTCATGTCCCTGGTTAAGGGGATTGTAGCAATGATCGCCCCTGCGATAGCATGGGCCAACTGCACCCGCCGAGGTTTTGCATCCCAACCCGCAGCAGCCTGATCAAATCTCTCCGTACTCATACACTTACCTCAACCCTTAATTACAATTTCACCAGCGGATACCACGGCACCCATCTACCTTTTTCAATTCAAACCGAAAACACCGCCCTTCTTGCCACTGGTTGTACTCTTGCTGGATTTCTTCTTATTAAAACTCTTGCCTGACTTCTTCGAATGGGGGGTAGTTGACTTGCCTCCCGCCCGGGACTCTTTCTGGGGTCGACGATTACCCATGGGTTTCCTCCGCGCTCCCCCGCCGCCGCCCTGACGCTTGTCGCTCGGCTTGAGCTCTGTTTCCGTGGCCATGGCAAAGCCTTCCACAGTCACGCGGTCAATCACGATACCCTGCAGACGCTCAATGGCCCGCACCATGGTCTGATCATCGAAACACATGAACGTTATTGCCTGGCCTGAGCGCTGGGCCCGGCCAGTACGGCCAATGCGGTGGGTATACGCCTCAGCCGTTGAAGGCAGGTCAAAATTAATAACCTGTCCCACCCGTGAGACATCAATACCACGGGCAGCGATATCAGTGGCAACGAGCACGGTGTATTCACCGTCACGAAAGCCATTCAAGGCCTTCTGCCGTTGATTCTGCGACATATTCCCCTGCAGGGAGCTGGCCTTAAAGCCTGATTTCTCAAGTTTTGCCGCAAGATTCTTGGCCCCGTATTTCGTCCGGGTAAAGATCAGGGTGGACCCCTCGGTGGATTCCTTGAGAAAATGCAGGAGGAGGTTGGGCTTCTGACGTCTTGAAACCGGACATACCGCCTGACTGATCAGATCCAGAGGCTGTTCAACATTAATCTGCACCTCCACCGGGTCGGTGAGGGTTTCACTGGCCAGTTTACGGATATCATCCGGCATGGTTGCAGAAAAGAGAAGGGTCTGACGCTTACCGGGAATGTGCTTGAGAATACGACGAATATCCGGGAAGAATCCCATATCAAACATCTGATCCGCCTCATCAAGCACCAGCGTTTCCACCTGACTCAGGTTGACATCATGGCTATTTAAATGATCGAGAAGACGGCCCGGACAGGCGATGACCACATCAACCCCACGGCGAAACGCCTGCAGCTGATTGCCCTTACCCACACCGCCGTACACCGTGACGGTACGCAGCCCTGTGCCCTGGGACAGTTCCTTGAAATTCTGATTAATCTGTTCCGCCAGCTCCCGGGTGGGGGCAACCACCAGAGCGCGAATCTTGCCATGCTTCCGGCCGGACAGATTTTGAATAATTGGCAGGGCAAAGGCCGCTGTCTTACCCGTGCCCGTCTGGGCAAGGCCCAAGACATCGTGACCTGCCAGAACCTTGGGAATGGCCTCTTCCTGAATGGGGGTTGGATTCTCATAACCACAGTTACGTATGTTTTCCATGATCTGCGATGCTAATTTAAATGACTCAAAACTCATTACAACTCCTTGTCTACTCAACTTTATCAAAAAAAAATGGTAGCGTGATAACAGGGCGTCAGATAACGCCACGTCATTTTAATTTATATGGGTCCTCAGGATTAAGGTTTCGCAGTAAAATACGAACACCTAAGGCTCAGGTACTTATCGGGTTAGGGGGGGATGCCGGCGAACAAAGGGGAAAAACCTCCATGGTCAGCCGGACATGTACTTGCGACATGTAACACCACAGGAGGAGTGAAAGAGGGCTACTATACCGCAGAAAACTCCATTTGCCAATCATTTACATTCCATGACCAGTTGCGGGAACCAAAGACCTGACGTAAAATTTTAGTTGAACGCGCGGAAGGATCATCACGAATCATTTTTTCCTGCTCAGCAATCTTCACAAAAAAGCCAGCCAAGGTCTTTTCTGTTACATACCCTTCACAGGGGCAGAGTATGACAATGATGAAGGGAAATCGCCATCTCTTACCAATACTTTTCTGTTGTACAGATCAAGAATAATTCTGCTAGACTGAATTATGACTTATTTCACTCAAGACAGCAAACACGTCGTAGCGGAGTTGGGCAGTTCCCCCCAGGGCCTGGATCACAAGGAAGTGGAACAGCGGCGAGCCGTCCATGGTCTCAACCAACTTTCCTCACCGCCCCCACCAGCACTTATCACCATTTTCATCAAGCAATTCAAAGACTTCATTATATATATCCTGTTCTTTGCCATTCTTTTCTCCCTCATGATCGGTAAACACGTCGATTCTCTCATTATCCTGGCCATCATTCTTCTCAATGGCGGTATTGGTTTTTTTCAGGAATTAAGTGCCAACCGCTCCCTGGACGCCCTGAAAAAAATGACCCGGATCCAGGCCCTGGTCATCAGAGACGGTGAACAGCAGACCATCCCTGCCGAAGAACTCGTCCCTGGGGATCTCATCCTCCTGGAAACAGGGGATAAGGTGCCAGCGGACGCGCGACTCCTCACCACCATTCAGCTCCACATTAACGAGTCTGCCCTCACTGGCGAAAGTCTGCCTGTCCCAAAAAAAGACCTGGTGCTCCCCCCGCAAACACAACTGGGCGACCAGGTGAATATGGGGTTTGCCTCGACCACCGTAGTTGCCGGTCGAGGATCGGCCATCGTGGTTGCCACCGGGATGAACACGGAGATTGGCAAGATTTCAAAACTCATCCAGGAGACCGCTGAAGGGTTGACCCCGCTCCAGCGGCGGCTGGAGCATTTTGGCAAGCGGTTGGGGCTGGTGATCATTGGTATCTGCACCATCATTCTTCTGACCCTTTCCGCGCGGGAGTTCCTTGCGAATGGGGCGATGACCGTAACCATCCTCCTGCCCATGGCCTTTATTGCCATATCCCTGGCAGTGGCAGCCGTACCCACAGCGCTGCCGGCGGTTGTAACCATCTCCCTTGCCGTTGGCGTCAAACGCCTCCTGGCCAAGCGGTGCCTGGTGAGACGCCTTGCTTCGGTGGAGAGTCTCGGCTCATGTGATATCATCTGCTCCGACAAAACAGGCACCCTGACCCAGAATGAGATGACTATTCTCAAGTCCTGGAGTCTCAGCGGCGAGAGTTCCCTTTCTGGAAATGGCTACAGTCCGCAAGGCATTATTCAGGGGGATGCAGACCCCCTTCTGTATGAAATAGGTCTGGCATGCAACAACTCTGAAGTAAAAGAGGTTGAGGGGAAATGGCAGGTCATCGGTGACCCCACCGAAGGGGCCTTAATTGTGAGCGGGGCCAAGGCAGGAGTCGACTTCCATGGTGAGCGGATTGATGAGCTGCCCTTTGACTCAGGACGCAAACGGATGAGTGTTATGATTGACAAGGAGGGTGAGCTCCTCGTTTACAGCAAGGGGGCGCCCGATGCGCTCCTCTCCTGCTGTACACATATCCTTCTCGACGGCTCCCTTCATCCCCTTACCCCGTCTCTCATTCTCCAGGTATTGCAAGCCAATAACCAGTATGCCTCACAGGCCATGCGGGTGTTGGCAATGGCCTATAAAAAAATAGACCGGAAGGATTCCTTTAACGAAGAGCAATTAGTCTTTGTCGGGTTGCAGGCCATGATTGACCCACCCCGCCACGATGTGGTGGAATCCATCAATCGCGCCAACAATGCCCAGATCCGCTCCATCATGATTACAGGAGATTACCCGAAAACCGCCCAGGCTGTGGCCACAGCCATCGGCATTAAAGGCCAGATACTGACGGGAGCAGAGCTCGACAGCCTCAGCGATGATGAACTGCGCCAGGCCTTGCACCAGAACACCAATATCTTTGCCAGGGTCATCCCGGCGCATAAGCTCCGTATTGTGCAAATTCTGCAGGGGGAAGGGCATGTCGTAGCCATGACGGGTGACGGGGTCAATGACGCGCCAGCCTTAAAACAAGCCGACATCGGTGTGGCCGTGGGCAGCGGCACTGAAGTGGCCAAGGAGGCCGCCGACTTCATCCTGCTGGACGACTCGTTTGCCAACATCGTTGATGCCGTTGAGGAGGGACGGGGGATCTATGACAATATCCAGAAATCCATCATGCTCCTGCTGTCTGGAAATTTAGGCGAGGTCCTGATCATCTTCCTCGCCGTGATCAGCGGCATGAACCTGCCCCTCACCGCTGTCCTCCTCTTATGGATTAACATGATCACCGACGGGGCTCCGGCCCTGGCCTACTCGGTTGACCCCTACTCAAAGCACATCATGCAACGCCCCCCCATTCCAATGGGTGAAGGCATCCTGCCCAAACCACACCTCAAACTTCTCTTTTTCCTCGGGATCGTGGGCACCCTGATCGCCTTAAGCATCTTTGCTTATACGGGTGGGCATGCCAATGGAGGTGAACAACTCATCCATGGCAGAACCATGGTCTTTAATTTCATCGTCCTGTATGAGATGATTCTGGTCTTTCTCATCCGCCGCAACTACCATGTTGGCCTGTGGACAAACCCCTTGCTGTGGATGGCCGTCCTGCTGACCTTTACATTACAGGGAATCATCCTCTATACACCCTTGGCACCGTTCTTCCAGGTGATCCCCCCGAGTCTCAACGATTTCGGGATCCTCGGCCTGGGAGGTCTCTGCTTTTTCAGCGCCTATCTGCTTTATACGGGTTGGCAAGGAAGAATATCACCGGGCCCGCACGAAAGAGCGCCGCTCATTTGACAAGACTGAGGGGCAGGCCATCAGAACCCTTCAGAAGAGGATGAAACAAAGGGGCATGGTTTGAGGTAAAGAACGGCGGATCCCGCTGGATGATGGGCACAATGGCCGGATCCCGTTTAAACTCTTTATTGAGGAAGGAACGGATCTTGCGCCGCGACCAGCCCTTGGGATGCTCAAAATCCGTATACAGGGACAGATCGCCCCCATAAAATTCATTCAGCGCCAGGGTTGCCGCCTCAGGTCCAGCCAGGGGCAGATTGAATATGGCCAGGTTGAGAAAGCCAATTTCAGCCTGATGGCGGATCGTGAACTCCATGGTGCGCCTGGCACTGGCCTCATCCTCTGAGGGCGTGCCAAACAGGAGATACACATAGGTCATAATGCCGGCGGACTTAAGGGATCGCAGAACACGGGCCACCAGATCGAGCTGAATCCCCTTATGCATACTGTCCAAGACGTGCTGATCACCGGATTCCAACCCCAGCTTCAACATAACACAACCAGAACGCCGCAATTTCCGGCAGAACGTTTCATCAGCCAGCTGCGGGCACGCTCGGGCAAAGCCATACCAATCCACCCCAGGGGGCTGGTTCACCAGTGCCTGCATCAGTCCAGGACTCACGGCATTATCGAGGAAATGCACCAGCACCGGCTTATAGCGCGCCACCAGGGGCTGCAACTCGGCCATAACCCGCTCCGGCGCCAGAGGCAGGTAGGGGTTATCCTCAGCGGTTTCCGGACAGAACAGACATTTATTCCAATAACAGCCGCTTGACGCCCCATAGGGCAGGATGAAACCCGGGGATAGATAATCGGTACAGTCATACTCAGGGGCTGCTACCACACCCCTGTCCGTGGTTTTACGCAGCATGTCCAGCAGAGGCTGTTCCCCCTGTCCGGCAATACACGCATCCACGAGCCCTGCAAAGGGGTTGCTCCACCTAGCACTGCGCATCCACGAGGTGACAAGGCCGCCGCCGAGGATAATCTTCAGCTGGGGGAATCGAGCCCTCAGAAAACCAATGAGAACAAAGGCCGGCACCGCCTGACTCAGATAGGTTAAGGAGATACCGACATACTCAGGATCCTGCTCTGCAATAATGGGGCTGATAACCTCCGCATAAAATGGCTGAAATATATTGTCAGCAAATGCAGCTGCCGCCTTGAGCAAATCATCACTTTGCACCGGGGAAGACTGATCCTGATAATTCACCAACGACAGCTCAACCCCACGCTCCTCCCCCACCCCGGCAAGAACCCGATTCACATCAGCAACAACCCGCTTATACCGATCAAAATTTGCGTAGCAGTGGGGCTGGGTCAACCCCGTGAGATTCGCCTTAAGATTTTTCCGGGCCCGTTTAGACCAGCGATCTGACTTAGTGCATTCAAGCCCCAGCAAATAGTCAAACCCCAGCCTGTTGGCATCAAGGGTGGTACATGCAACCCCATTGTTGCGCAGAAAACCCGCCAGACGGGCAATCCCCGCCGGCGGTTCGCAATTCTTGGCATGGGGGGGATAGATGAGCAGTAGGGAATCCATCTACTCCCCTGTATTAATACGGCTGATCTGCTCATTCAAGGTCCAGAAATCATACAACACGCCAAAGCCCAACAGTCCAACGGAGAGGAGGTAGAGGATACCTGTCAGCCACTTGCCCATATACATGCGGTGTATGCCGAAAACTCCGCCAAAGGTGAGGAAAACCCAGGCGAGTGAATAATCCAAGGGCCCATCCCGGTAGCGTAAATCAGCCTCAGCATCCATGCCGGGAATGAGAAAGAGGTCTATGAGCCAGCCAATGCCGCAGAGTCCCAGGGTGAAGAACCAGATCGTACCAGTAACGGGTTTGCCGTAGTAAAAACGGTGGGCCCCTGTGAATCCGAAGATCCAGGTGATATAACCAATAAGCTTTGAGTGGGTATCATTATGCTTCGCCATGAACAGCTCCAGTAGATAGTTACAGCCAGCCCATCAGCCTTGCGCCATCCGCAAAGAGAATGACGGAAAGACCACAGAGGACAAGGCCCAGAAAACGCATGAGCCAGATATAGATTGAACCCGAGATAAAGGCCCGTGACCTGCCGGCCACAACGGCCATTCCCATCTTAATGGGGATGAGCATGCCATAAAAACAGCCCATGAAAAGGGCCCCTGTAAAAAAATCGGCCATGAGGAGGACCGGTCCGCCGACAGTGATCCAGAACAGATAGGGATTCGGACTGAGAAAATTAGCAATCGCCCCCTTCAGCAATGAACGGGAGGTGCCAGTCCCGCCCTGCACCAGCACGGGCTGCATCTGAAAATTAAGCCAACCTAGATACAGGAGAAACCCACCACCAGCAAAGGACACCCCGCCTAAAACCTGCTGAAACTCCACCAGCTTCCCCATGATAAAGAGAGAGAAGAGGATAATAGGGGCATCGGTCAAAAAGGGCGCTAAGGAGACTTTCAAGCCGCCCTTCACCCCATGCTCCAAACTTTCCGTGATAATGAGGGTGGTGAGGGGACCCGGGGAAAAGCCAGCCGATACACCGAGACCGAGTCCCAGACCTATATAATGTGACGGATCAAACATCTACTTCTCACACCAGTAGATACGGACATGGGGCGGTTGTGTTTTAAGGAGTGGAAAATCAAGGGGCGGCACGAGGCGGGTGACCTTCCTAAAATGGGCCTGCAATCCTGCGAAATAATGTTTTTCCTGGCCGGTCTGATGATTATTAGCAAAAAGGGCAATCCCTGAAGCAGACAGAATGGTATGGACAGCAAGGGCCAATCCAGCCCATTCCTGTTCCACATGAAAACGCTTGCCCTTGCCCCCTGAAGCAAAGACCGGGGGATCACAAATGATGATATCAAAAGGCAGAAATTCACCGGGCTCATTATCCTTCTTTCGTACCTGTCGAGCCAGCCACTTGCGCACATCCTCCTTGATAAACCGCGACGGAGCTAACTCTTCCAGGCCGTTTACGCCCATATTGGTTCGACCTCGATGCAAACAGCCGGCGGCAAGATCAACAGAAAACACCTCCCGGGCTCCAGCCTGAATGGCGTAGGTGGAAAATGAACAGGTAAAGGCAAAGAGATTCGCCACCCGTTTATCCTTGGCCACATCCGCAATGCGCTTCCGTGAATCGCGCTGGTCCAGAAACAACCCCACATGCTGACTGGCATTCAAGCTCACCTCAAACTGCAGACCATGTTCGCGAACCAGGAAATGCTCAGGAACCTCCTCCCCCCAGCTGACCATATCACCAAAGAGTTTACGTTTATGGGGGTCACGGCGGTTGGTCTTCACCACACCGCCCCGGCAACCACAAGTTTCGCTTAAAAGCTGGGGGATAACACCCAGCTGCTCCAGTATGTCCCGGGCTGAGAGATTCTCATCAAAACCCGTGATGCAGAGGTAATCCCCATACTTGTCAATGCTAACATCCATCTCACCCCGATGCACCAAGCGGCAGCTATCGGTTACCGATGCCAGAAAGGGGTAGCGCTTGTCAGCGATGGCAAGCGCCCGTACCCCCGGGGATAACGAGTCCAGTCCACCGTAAAACCATTGGGGCACAGGGGCCTGCCATAACGCCATATCCGGCCACTGCACCGTCTCACAATGCAGGCAGAGGCGGATAAACTCGTCACCGCCATACTCCTCATCCCCCAGAATCGGCACGGATGAAAGGGATGCATGGCGGCGGATCTGATGGGTGCGCCCCCGATGAATCTCAGCCCTATACAGGCTGTAACAAGACCCCTGCTTCACCTGGCTGAAGGCCGTCTTACAGGGTTTGCCGTCAAGGGGTTCCGTGCAGACCCAAGACTCCTGCGACCCTGAACGGCCAATGAAATAATAGGTTTTAAGGGATCTGTTCTCTTCATGGATCGTTTGGGCTTCACCACTTGCCCCAGGGGTTAAGGCAAAGACCAGAACACCACTGGTCTCCTTATCCAGGCGGGAGCAGACATACACCTGCAGCCCATGGTGCAACAGGAGCCACTCAGCCAGGCCAAGATCCCCCGCATAACTATTATGGGTGGAAATCGACGACGGCTTATTCACCACCAGCCATTTTTCATCCTGATACAAAAAAGACATTTTTTCCACATACCCGTTAAAAGACAAAAAACCTTCGAAACAAGCTGAAAACACAACACATCTATACAGGAACAATTACCAGTAGCGCAAACCCTAACAAACTATAAAAACACCCTGAAAAAAAGGGGTTGCACTCCATCACGGAACCGTTTATTAAACCGTTCGTCTGGGGCAAACAGGCTCCCTGTTTACAAGGATAACAGCCCTGGGTCAAACAAAACATGTGGATAGGATCCTTCCAATCTGTTTTGCAGATTGTTTATATATTGTGCATGGAGTCCTGCCCTGTGGCCATCTGGCCGGGCAGGATGAAACTGCCTTTTTTCACCATGGACGCCCATTCCTTTTCCCTGCCTTTAAATAGGAAAAATTTTCCCCCAAAGGTATTGACGACGCAACAACGATGGTGTAAATAACCTCACTCTGTACTATTATTCCCCGGTAGCTCAGTTGGTAGAGCGGGTGACTGTTAATCACCTTGTCGGCGGTTCGAATCCGTCCCGGGGAGCCAGATCTTATCATCTTGTCAGATGTTTATATATTAGTAGTAAAACGAAAAAGCCCAAAGGATTGCTCCTTTGGGCTTTTTTTCATTTCACTACCATCGCTTTGCTACCGTCGTCTCACTACTGTCGCCTCACTGTTATCCCGAATATAAAAAAGGTTCGATGTGAGAAGTTGGTAGCCATATCCACAGGAAATGTTTAATCTTCATCCTTTAGCCCCATCCACAATCCACCAAAATACCCTGCAAAGGGAACAACGAGCCGCGTAACGAACTCTCAATGAGCCTCTTACTTCTGTATTTTTCCATTGCCATCGTCATCTCATTCGTCTGCTCAGTTGCTGAAGCAGTTCTCCTTTCTGTGAACAGGTCCTATATCTCTGTCCTGGAGAAAACCCGTCCCAAGGCGGGCCGCCTTTTGCGCCGCCATAAAGCACATATCAATAAATCAATTTCCTCCATCCTAATTCTCAACACCCTGGCTCACACCTTCGGGGCAGCAGGAGTTGGAGCGCAGGCCGAGTCCATTTTCGGCTCCAGTGCCGTATTCTACATCTCTGTTGTTCTGACCCTGGCCATCCTGTTTATTTCCGAAATCATCCCCAAAACCATAGGGGCGCTGTACTGGAAAGAACTGGGGCCGACAGCCGCCTATGTTATCAACTTTTTCATCTGGATCACCTATCCCATTCTCGTGGTCAGCATCTTTATGACGACCCGGCTCACCAAGGGCAGAGAAGGGCCCAGCAGCCTGACGAAGGCTGAACTGATCGAGAATACCCTGCTCAGTGAAGACGAAGGTATTATTGATGAGCAGGAATCTGATGTTATCGAAAATGTCCTGCTTCTGGATGACATTAAGGTCAAGGAAATTTTAACACCCCGCTCCGTGGTCAACGGGCTGGAAGGGTGCAAAACCATTCGGGAAGTCATCAAGAATGAAGACCTGTTTCAGTTTTCACGAATGCCGGTCTACAATGAGTCGATTGACACCATTACCGGGATTATCCTCACCAAAAATATCTTTCAACAGGCCATGAAGGATGACACCATGACCATTAAAGATCTGCAGACGGAGATCTACACCATTAATGAGAATATTCCTGTTTCCAAGGCGCTGGATCTTTTCATCAAGAAGAAAGAACATATTTTTCTGGTGGTGGACAGTTATGACCAGACCGAGGGCATCATCACCCTGGAGGATTGTGTGGAAACCATTCTTGGGGTTGAAATCATGGATGAGAGTGACGCCATTGAAGATATGCGCGCCTACGCCAAATTAAAGATGAAGATACGGCGGAAGCAGTTGTAAAAAAATAACATGGCCAACGAGATGTCCATAGCTGCATAAAAAAGGGCCGTAAAGAAATTGACATAACGGAGTCTGCGCTTACCCGGAGTCTTCGCTTACCTGGTCAACATTCTTAACGGCCCCTAAAAGAGAGTCCGCGTAATTAATGCAACCACTCACAAGGGAAAAAAAAGAACAATTCATGCGCTGGGCAACATACGGATCTGTTGCCACCGCCTTAACTCTTTTTCTGGCCAAATCAGCCGCCTGGTTCATGACAGGCTCCCTGGTCATCCTGGCCT
>JAQIBE010000065.1 GCA_027859235.1 Desulfobulbaceae bacterium | reverse complement strand
ATCGAGATCAGCAAACTTTCGCTCTGGCTTAAAACAGCGGAGCGGGGCAAGTCACTCACCTCCCTCGATGCCAATCTCGTCGCCGGCAACAGTCTGGGTTTGGTTGAACCGGCCCCGGCGGAGAGCTTCTGTTGGCAGAAGGCCTTCCCGGAGATCATGGCGCAGGGTGGTTTTGACGTGGTGCTGGGCAATCCACCCTATGTGCGCCAAGAGCTGTTTAGTGATCTTAAACCGTGGCTGGAACAGAACTACACCGTCTCCAACGGGGTAGCTGATCTCTACACCTACTTCTTTGAACTGGGCCACAAACTGCTCAAACCCGGCGGCCGACTGGGCTATATCTCCTCCTCCACCTTCTTTAAGACCGGCTCGGGCGAGCCGCTGCGTCGCTTTCTGGCAGAACAGGCGACCGTGGAGAAGATCGTTGATTTTGGCGACCTCCAGGTGTTTGAAGGGGTGACCACCTATCCCGCCATTACAGTGATGAGAAAGACACCCCCAAGTTTGGAGACTTCGCTTGCGATCCTGACCTTGCGGCAGAGCATCCCGGCTAACCTCGATCAATATTTTAGCCAAGAGCATGGCACCATGCTCCAGTCGCGACTTGGTGAACAGAGCTGGCAGCTCGAAGATGAGATCCTCTCCCAACTGCGCCAGAAGCTGGTGCAGGGCTATCCCACCCTGAAGGATGTCTATGGCTCTCCGATGTACGGAATAAAAACAGGATTAAATGCTGCCTTTGTCATTGATCGCCAGACACGAGATCAGCTCATTGAGGAAGACCCGCGCTCAGAAGAACTGCTTAAACCCTTCCTTGAGGGTAAGGATCTGAAGAAGTGGCATGCAGAGCCACGAGACATATGGATAATCTTTACAAGAAGGGGTGTTGATATCGAACAATATCCTGCCGTGCAGAATTATCTTGAACAGTTCAGAGAACAGTTAGAGCCAAAACCTAAAAGTTGGCCCAAAGGTGATAAATGGCCCGGCCGGAAAGCGGGGCCTTATCAATGGTACGAAATACAGGATACCGTTGCCTATTACAAAGAATTTGAAAAAACAAAAATTCAATATGGGCACTTCAGTCCAGCGCCCCTTTTTCACTGTAATACAAACAGTGCCTACTCAAATGACAAAAGCTATATCATCCCAACTGATGATAGCTTTGCCTTAGGACTTCTCAATAGCAAAACGTACTGGTTTATTATGAAGGCCCTATGTCCATTCGTACGTGGTGGTTATTATGAACTTCGAGCGCAATACATGGAAACATTACCTGTTCCCTCAGCAACAGCAGGAGAAAAAACTATTATTGGCAACTTGGCCAAGAAGTGTCAGGAGTTATTCGAGAAACGCTACAGCATAGAAAACAGCTTCCGCCGCCGTCTTCCAGACCTCTGCCCCCCAGAACGTGAGGCAAAGCTGAATAATAAACTGAAGAGTTGGTGGCTCCTCGACTTTGCCGATCTCCAGAAGCAGATAAAGAGCCTATTCAAGAGCACCATCCCCCTGGCCGAACGTAACGAGTGGCAAGACTACTTCGAAGCCGAGAAGGCAAAGATCTCCGCCCTCAACCAGCAAATCGCTCAACACGAAATGGAACTCAACCAGGAAGTCTACCGCCTCTTCGATCTGACCCCACAAGAGATCTTACTTGTCGAGGCATAGGCTTAGTCTACTGAAAACTGGTTTTTTAAGACATGACCCTTAAAAAAAGCAATAAAGTCAGATAAAGAGGTCTTTGTTTGACTAATCTCCTTCGTCTTCGTAAAAACGCGGAAGGCTAAAGACAAAAGTGTACAAAAAACTATTGTGGAAATTGGCAAAAAAAACAGCAAAAGTCAAAAGCGGACTTGACCCCTTGTTTATGGGGTGGGGGAGTTAGAGAGGGAGTTTAAGCAATTGGGTGGGTGGTGAAGCGAGGTTGCTCTCTCGATTGTATTGGGCAGTTGTAGTATTGGTACTTTTTGTTTGCCCAAAAAGTACCGCAAAAAGGGCACCCCGACCAGCCCTGGCCTTCGGCACCGCTCGCCTTCCGCCGTGAAAAGGGAATTGTAAAAACTCGCACCTCTTCGAGGATGCTCAGACAGTTTACAATTCTTTTCCTTTTCACGGCTCCCTGCTCGCTCAGGGCTGAATGGGGGGAGAAAACACCTGAAAAGCATCGGTAATTGACTGATATGTAAAAGATTTTGTGCGTTTCACAAAGAATAGGTGTAGGCTGTGTCACAGTAGCCAACCGACTATAAGAAAAAGTGGGGTCAGGTCTTGCCCTTTGCACAACAAATAAATGCACCGGGTAAACCGGTGATTATCGCGTTATGTGAATAAAATATTTCCGAAGAAAATATGATAGAAAACAGGCTGATACTATTAAGAAAGACAATTCGTGAAAAGAACACTGTCGTAACAAAAAATATTCTTAATAATCACACTATTTCTATCTGTGTTGTCTGTGGCACTGATAAAGACCTTACTAAAGAACATGTCATTCCCAAATGGGCATTTGGGAATGATCAAAAGAAATTTTTCACCACGAATATTAATAATATTAGTCAAAGCTATAGTCAGGCTGTTTTGCCTACATGTGGCAACTGCAACTCATATATTCTTGGTGCATTTGAGCACTATTTAGAGAGTTTATTTGCCAAAACAGATCTTAACTCCGATTTTTTTTCAACCAAGGAGAAAGAAAAAATTATACTTTGGCTTGAATCTATCGACTACAAATTTCAAGCATTGAATCTTAGACGAAAATTTAAAAAAATGCGGGATGGAAAGTATATTCCATATTTATCTGACATCCCAATTGGAGTAATGCAGAATGAGTCCCCAAGTAAAGTTTTTTCGAATTTTAGAAATGCTCTAAAAAAATTAGGAATTAAGTCAAAAGCAGAAAGTCTTAATTCATTAGTCATTTTTAAAACAACTAACGAAAGTTTTCATTTTTTTCACAAAACAAATGAATTCATATTTATTGAGCTACCTAAACAAAAAATAGCGCTATTTTATTTTATAACCCTAAAATTTGATGATGAAAAAATTGCCTCTGAAACGGCTATGAGGAAAATTAAAGAAGCTTACTGAATCACATAACCAGCCCATAAACGCAGACGGGAAGAACGTTTGCGGCCTGACGGTTGAGTCCGGTGGCCCGCTGGTTATGGGAATCGTTATGCCTCCAGGAGGAAACTGCATGAACGAAACAATCACACTGAGACCAGCTACTATGCGAGACGCGGACATGCTCTTAGATTGGCGCAATGACCCAGAAACAAGGAAGGCCAGTTACAATACATCTGAAGTCACTAAGAACGACCATATAGCTTGGCTGACAAAAACATTAGATAACAGCAATCGCCGATTATTCGTGGCCGAAGAAGATGGCGCTCCTATTGGCACTGTTCGAGCAGATTTATCCGAGGGGGTATGGGAACTATCGTGGACTATGGCACCATATGCGAGAGGACGCGGAGTGGCAAAACGGATGGTTGCCTTATTAGTCCAACAGATTACCGAACCAATTCGAGCAGAAGTAAAGGCCGGTAACGTAGCGTCAGCGCGGATTGCTGAACATGCAGGCATGAAGTTCAATCAAAAAATCGAAGGAGTCCTTCATTACAGTCGAGACGCCCTGAATGAACAAGAGGCATAACAAGGCGCTGTACCGGATGGCAATTCCGCTGCGCTCCATTGTCGCCGGTGAGCTTGGTCATTATCTTGAGGACACGGTGCACTGCGTATGGTGAACCAAACCGATTCTGTCGACCACGCCCTTGTGGCAGCAAGCACTTGGCTGATTGAGCATGGGTTCCAGTTGAACAACAGAGAGTG
>JAQIBE010000058.1 GCA_027859235.1 Desulfobulbaceae bacterium | reverse complement strand
GCTGCTGGAGGTGCCATACTTGGAGCGGCCATCGGTATTGTTACCGGCAGTAATGTTGCTGAAGCTGCCGGGAAAGGTGCCGTTGTCGGCGGGGCAGGCGGTGCTTTGATTGGGGGGACCCAGGCAGGAACTTCCAGGGAGAGAGAGTATCGAATCTCGGATGATCTCCGCGACAAAGGCCTCGAAGGGAAAATTATGCCAGGGGCAAGTCTGGCCAACGGCTTTCTCTTTTTCCCGGCTGAAGCAAACAGTGCAAAGGAACTGCGAGTTCAGCTCAGAGAGACAGGGACAGGAATGGTTCACCTGGTGGTGCTCCCCTTTTATGGGCATCCTCTCACAACAAAGAATTAATGTCCATGACTCTGCACTATTTTCAGCTGAGCCAGCCTGCTGCTGAGAATATGGCAGAGCCATATTGATGTATAATTCCGCTGAAATATTTCTTGCTTAAAGACAAAAGCCAAGAGCTGACTTGCCCCTTTTCCCCCTGCAATATGTCCTTTTGATACCGTCCGTGTCTGCCTGAAAAGGGTTATTGAGCAGATCTGCTGTCACCCTTGAACTCTTCCTTTTTCAGGCCATACTTCTGCATCAGTTTATGGAGCTGGCGGGTGGTAATCCCAGCGGCTTCTGCACTCCTGTTGATTTTTCCTAAATGTTTATCAAGCACCTCTTGCAGATAGCAGCGTTCGATCTCTTCAACCCCTTTTTTCCTCACCTCGGCGAGGGAGAGCATGGTGTCCATCTGCACCCTTGAGAGGGGGTCTTCAGCTGTGAAGAGCTCAGAGGGGAAGCTCTTCGGTCCGAGGATTGAGGATCGCTCCAGGATGTACGCCCTTTCCATAATATTTTCAAGTTCGCGAATATTTCCGGGCCAGGAATAATTCAAAAAGGCCTCAATAACCAGGGGGTGGATATCAAAGATCTCTTTGGAGTGGAAGCGATTGAGCTGAGAGATAAAGACCTCAACCAGGCCAGGAATATCCTCCTTGCGGTCGCGAAGCGGCGGAAGTTCTATGGGGAAGACATTGAGCCGATAGTAGAGGTCGTTGCGGAACTTCTTATCATGACTGAGTTGTTTAAGGTTTTCATTGGTGGCCGCAATAATACGGACATCAACCTTTATATCTTCCTCGCCGCCTACAGATTGAAACACTCCATCCTGGAGAACCTGTAATAACTTGATTTGAGCGGCTGGAGTTATGGTGCCAATTTCATCAAGGAAGATGGTGCCGCCATTGGCAATTGTAAATTTACCAAGTTTCCTTTTCACCGCTCCGGTAAACGCCCCTTTCTCATGGCCGAAAATCTCACTCTCCAGCAGGGTGTCCGGGATGGCCCCGCAATGGATGCTGATGAACTGTTCATCTTTACGGTTGCTATGCTGATGAATGACCTTAGCCAGCACCCCTTTGCCGGTACCCGTCTCACCGGTCAGCAGCACGGTGCTCTTCGTGGGGGCAACCGAGCGGACATTTTCAAAGACCCTTTGCATGATTTGGCATTTGGTCTGAATCAGAGGCTCTGAGTCCTTATCCCAAAATTGATCCCGTAAATAATCCAATTCGGACTGCACCTTTTGCGATTCCGTCAAGGTGGTGGAAATGAGCCGGATCTCATCCGCAATAACAGGGTAGATGATATAGTCACCCGCCCCTTGTTTTACGGCGGATACCGCTTCGCGCAGCATTTTCCGGCTGGTCATGACCACAATTTCAAGGGCCGGATAGAGCAGCCAGAAGGGTTGCATAACAGCCTTGTAACCGCTTGCTGTTGCCGATTGTTGCAGGATTTCCATGTCGATGAACATGAGATCATGGCGGGATTTTTTTACAGTTTCAAGTCCTTCCTCCAGAGAGGAACCCGTTGAAATGTTGGTTTCAGCAGAGTCAATGTTCTGAAAAATTTCCCGCACATTGTGGTCGCGGCTTATGACAAGAATATGTTTCATGATCGACCTTCAGGATAAAAGGAACTGGGGGTTCCGAGTTTAAAATTTGGGAGAACTGAAAGTTCTGATTATCCCATATACCTCTATTTTACTGTTGTCTGGGGAAAATTGTTGTCCCATATACAGCCTAGCAGCTCAGGGGACAACATAAAAGAGAACCCTTGGTTCTTTTTTATCTGGGAGTATAACTTGAAAGAATGTAAAAACAGGGAGATACGTGAGTGGCACACTGTTTGCTACCTGAAAAATAAAATTATGTTTCTTTATGAATATTACTTGTGAGGAATCGGGATGAGAACAAAGAGATGCCCTTCGTGTAGTGGAGAAATCAGGATTTATCACGATAATGAGCCTGGAGATGAAGTCTTTTGTGATGACTGTGAGCGGGAGTATAGTTTGATCTCCTTGAGTCCTATCAGGCTTACTCCATTGGAAATCTATGATGATTATGCGTTCGAAGCTGATGAATACTAGGCGTGG
Organism: Desulfobulbaceae bacterium; assembly: GCA_027859235.1. Taxonomy (GTDB): domain Bacteria; phylum Desulfobacterota; class Desulfobulbia; order Desulfobulbales; family SURF-16; genus JAJRUT01. The sequence goes on along the minus strand of JAQIBE010000058.1, from coordinate 341 downwards.
ACAGTATTTTAATTCTGTTAACTACGCAGTTGTAAAAAAAACATGGCCAACGAGATGTCCATAGCTGCCTGAGGGGCCATAAAGAAATTGATATAACGGAGTCTGCGCTTACCTGGTCAACATTCTTAACTGCCCCTAAGTTGTAATTAGTAGGTCAGCAAGATCTGGTTGCAAACCAGATCTTTTATTGGTACTACCCTTACTTACTGAAATAAGAGAAATTACTGTCAGTCCCAATAACTTTTTCAAATACGATCTTTTGCCTGTTGTGGATGTCAAAAAAAACTTTGTCTAATCTCCCAATTCATCAGCGAATCGTCATCACCTGTGACGGTTTGACT
>JAQIBE010000026.1 GCA_027859235.1 Desulfobulbaceae bacterium | reverse complement strand
TGGGTAGAAGCCGCTCAGCCGTAACCTCAACCGGGACAGCCAGTCCACCATTCTGAGATCTATAGCCAAGCCAGCCTAGAACAAGAATAACCATGAGAAGGGGTATCACCCAAAGGCCTCTCGTGCTTATGGGTGGTGGTGAAACAACATCCTCTGCACAGGTTTCAGCAGAAACTGGTTCAGTTTGGCCCGCTACAGCAACGTCCTGGGTGATTTCCTCGAGCTCGACCTCAAGCACCTCAGCCAGCCGTTCCGCATTTTCCAGCTTAATACTGGGGGAACGTTTATTTTCCCAGCGCGAAACCGTATCAGTGGTGATTTCAAGGCAGGTGGCAACATAGAGCTGGGTCAATCCGCGTTCCTGACGAATTTGCCGGATTTTTTCCCCGTCGATCAAAACACAGGCAATGGGAGATATTTTAGGATTGGCCATAGGCATTTTAGGATGTAATTCTCAGAAGATGAGCTTCAATCATAGCATTCACCCTGCAGCTTATCAATGATAATTATAACCGTGCGTGACCCTGCACTATTCCCCGCTGAGCCAGCAATCCGGCTGGAGCTATATAAGGTATCAGCCGTTTCTTGTTCTCCACACTCCCCCACCTCTCAGCCCAGGAGTGAAACGCTGCCCCCTGAACACCGCGCAGCTGCAAATAATGCCTGAGAAAAAATAAAAATAAAAAAACTGGAACCTTTCACCCACAGAACCATCATATAACTATGACGTATGGAAATATCTCCATTCCTGCGCCAATAATACTACTCTTCATTTTTCTCCTAAAGTTTACTCTACCTCCCATGGAGTAAACTTAGAAACGGCGCTCCTCCCAAGCGCCGTTTCGTTTTTTTAACGCACCAATCTCACCTTTTTCCGCAAAAACGACCAGATGCACAGGTTGTTTCCTTTACGAAAGGAAACAATTTAGGTATAGTGGCGCGCTCTGAAAGATAAAAAAATCATCATTCATCCATAATAAGGAGATTTACATGAAATTAATTCTGCTCGGCGCCCCTGGTGCTGGAAAAGGCACTGTTGCCAAGATGCTCACAAATCTTGACGGATCTGTACAAATTTCAACGGGTGACATCCTGCGTGGTGCTGTTCGCGCCGGCACTGAGCTCGGCAAAGAAGCTGATGGCTATATGACCCGCGGCGATCTTGTTCCCGACTCCCTCATCATGGGCATCATGGAAGAGCGTCTCAAAGAAGAGGACTGCCAGTCAGGTTTCCTCCTTGACGGTTTTCCACGCACCATCCCTCAAGCCGAGGCATTAAAAGTGCTCCTTGAGAAAAACAACATTAAACTGGACATGGTTGTTGACATTGACGTGCCCCGCGATGTTATTTTTGATCGTCTCTGCACCCGCCGCACCTGCGAAAACCCAGAGTGTACCGCAATCTACAATACCAAATCAAACCCAACAAAGGTTGAGGGTATCTGTGATAAATGCGGCGCACCTGCGGTACAACGTGCTGACGAGACCGAAGAGGCCATCGGCCACCGCCTTGACACCTACACCGAGAAAACTGCCCCAGTTGCCGGTTTTTACGAGAAAGAAGGTCTGCTGAACACCATCACCGGTACATCCAGTGATGTGGTTGTTGACGGTATTAAGAAAGAACTTGGCATTTAGTCCATTCATCAGCATCCAGTTGCAACTGGACTGAGTTCTTTTTTTTCTATCTGTTTTGTGCAAAGGGGTATAGCTTCAGGCTATGCTCCTTTTTTTATGCTGCGGGCAGTATCATATTACCCATAACCTCAAAGTGGACGATCCATGGAACCAATCACCATCATCGGCGGCGGTCTTGCTGGCTGCGAAGCCGCTTACCAGTGCGCACAACAGGGGTTAAATGTCATCCTCTATGACATGAAACCCATCAAGTTCAGTCCAGCCCACGAGTCTGAGGATCTGGCCGAGATGGTCTGTTCAAACTCCTTTCGTTCAGATGATCCCTGTTCTGCGGTCGGTCTGCTCAAAGAGGAGATGCGGACTATGGGCTCATTACTCATGGCCATTGCCGATGCAACCAAGGTTCCCGCCGGCAAGGCCTTGGCTGTTGACCGCGCCCGTTTTGCCCGGATGATCACCGAAAAAATACAAGCCCACCCCAACATCACTATCATCAGGAAAGAGGTAACAGAACTTCCGGCAACAGGGATTACCATTCTCGCCACCGGCCCGTTGAGCGCCGAAAGCCTCACCGAGGATCTCAAAAGTCATACAGGCGAAGAACACCTGGCGTTCTATGACGCCATTGCCCCCATTGTCTCGGCCGATTCCCTCAATTACGATATTATCTTCAGGGCATCACGCTACGATGACGGGCCAGGGGATTACCTTAACTGCCCCATGAATGAAGAGCAGTATAAACGGTTCAGCACCGCTCTGCTTGAGGGCAGCAAAGTCCCCCTTAAAGATTTCGAGAATGCAAAATATTTTGAAGGCTGTCTGCCCATCGAGGTGATGAATGAGCGGGGGGAAGATACCCTGCGCTTCGGCCCCATGAAACCCGTCGGCCTGCCTGACCCCAGAACAGGCAAAGACGCCTATGCCGTGGTGCAGCTCCGCATGGAGAACAGAGAAGGAACCCATTATAATATGGTGGGCTTTCAGACCAAACTCACCTATCCTGCCCAGCGGGAAATCTTCCGAATGATTCCGGGCATGGAGAACTGTGATTTTTTACGCCTTGGCTCTATCCATAGAAACACCTTTGTCTGCGGCCCTAAGGTTCTTGAGCCAACCCTGCAGATGAAGAACCATCCGCATATTTTTCTGGCAGGCCAGATCAGCGGCGTGGAGGGGTATGTGGAATCAACAGCCATAGGGCTTCTGGCTGGCCGAAATGCCAGTTGCTTGGCTCTCGGCAAAAAGATTCCACTGCCGCCAGAGGATACAGCCCACGGCGCGCTGATTCACCATCTCACCACTGAGGTGAAACGGTTTCAGCCCTCCAATGTGAACTATTCGCTCTTCCCCCCCTTTGACCGTAAAGGGTTCAAGGACTCACAGCCTGCCCTGCCGCCCTTGGCCAATAAAAAACGGCGGAGGTCACGGATTTCCAAACGGGAAAAGATGGAATACCGGGCAAAAAAGGCCAGATTAAGCCTGAAACATTGGCTAGACACCCTTGATTTGTAGAAATTTCAACGCTACAATAGAGGCATGGCACACATCCTTCTCATACATTAATCACCCCTGAGACTCAATCATGACCCAAGACATTGTAGCTGCTCTCAATATCGAGATAAAAAAAGAAATGGCAGACCGCTATTTCTCCTTCAGAAAACTCATTGAGAGTGACACGCAAGCCCTCAATAAGGCCGTAGCGAATGCAGTAAAAATTGAACAGGTCGTCGTCATTGATCTCAGCCGAATGTACATTCTGCTGCACGACGAGCAGCTCATTGAAAAGTTCCTGCACCATTCCGGCCTCACGAGCAATTATTATTTCGACGCCTATATCGTTGCCTCACCCACCATTAAGACACGAATGTTTCAGGATATTTCAGTATGGGGTCTCACCTGGCGCGGGCGATTTACCAAAATATTTTTGAATTGCTATGATGACCTGTGCAGACACATTGATATCTTCCGCTCTTTACGGGAAGAGCTTAGCGCAGAGCAGGAACTAATCGGTCATACCATTGACATGTTCTATCGCCAAAATGACATCTCATCCATGCTTGGCTTCTTCCGCTCCATGGACTCCATGTCACAAATGGGCTCCACCATGGAAGGCAGTATCAATAGCGGTTTTGATGAATCCCTGCAAAAGAAGATGAAGATCATTCCTCCCCATACAGTGGACCAAGAGATTGACCCGCTGCCGCCGCTGGTGCCGGCTGAGCAAATCAAGAGCAAACTCAAAGAATTAGCACATGAGGCCTTCAAACATCATCCCGTTGACTTCACTCAATAACATTTGTTCACTGCAAAAGAGAGCTAAGGAAAAACATCATAAGCAGACTGTAAGAACGTTAAAACAGGACAACCATGATCACGCTTCTTTCACCATCAAAGGGCCAGGACTTCACCACGGCTGCACCCACCACAACTTGCACCACACCATTCTTTATAGATCAATCACAGCAGCTCATAGAAACATTACAGACATATTCATCTCAAGCCATACGAGAACTCATGTCGGTAAGTGAAAGAATTGCTGATCTTAATGCAGAACGGTTCAAAAACTTCAGCACACCCTTTAATCTGCAAAACAGTAAACAGGCAATTTTTAGCTTCACAGGGGATGTCTATTCCCAGTTTGATGCCGCAACCCTTGCAGCTGCAGGTCTAGAATTTTCCCAGAATCACCTCCGCATCCTCTCAGGCCTATATGGTTTGTTGCGACCTTTAGACCTCATTCAAGCCTATCGATTGGAGATGAAAACCAGACT
>JAQIBE010000192.1 GCA_027859235.1 Desulfobulbaceae bacterium | reverse complement strand
ATGAAAAAGGTGGCGGTGATACCATGGGCTGCAAAGAAGTCAAGGAGACGGCTTGTGGCCTCCGGCAGGATGGAGGGGTAGGTGTCCCACTCATGCTGCGGCAGAATATGGTCGACTTCACAGATGTGGAACCAGTCTTCCCAGTCAACGGTGATGATATTTTGAGGGCGCATATCTCATTTCTACTGTGACTCGCGGTTTTTGAAAACAGATTTTAATTGCGGATCATATAGGGCCACAAGGGGGGAGATGATGCGCCCAAGCACGGGGCCGGGATCCTGCAGGGAAAGAAGATCATCCGGGGTATGGCGCAGGTCCCAAAAATCACGGGAAACACGGCCTCTTTTGCCAATAAAATGGAGGAGATCCCCCGGCAGAAGATTCCGTGATCTGGTGCCGAGGAGTGGTTCTGGTTTGGGAAAATCGATTCCCATACCCCATTTATATACCAGGGTGGGGAAATCGACGCCGGCCTGGATGGCAAGGGGTAATGAACCCCAGAATCGGGGATTGATCTCAAGAAACACGGCAGTGTTGGACGTCGGATCTTCCTTGAATTCCACCATGGCAACCCCCTGAAACTGCAGGTGGGTCAGCAGCCGGATCGCATCCCGCTCGGCCTGCGGGTGGGAGATGGCTGCGCGGCAGGTGGAAGGCCCGCCGCCTATGGGGTATTCCCGTAACCGCTTATGACTGAAACTGGCGAGGACCTGCTGCTGTTCATCCATGAGGATGGAAACGCCGATGCCGGAACCGGACCGGGGAATCCGCTGTTGGGCAAGGTAGCTGGACCCTCTCGGTATCTGCGCCAGTACCTCTGTGAGCTCCTCTTCGGTATTGCAATAGCATAAGCCGCGACCGCCTTCGCCGAAATCGGGTTTAAGCACCAGAGATGACCCGAGTGTCGTGATGACGGCTCGGGCTGAGGTGTCAGACTGCACGGGTAGCGAGTCGGGCGTGGTCAGGCCGCATTCCTGTGCCGCCTGTGTCGCCTTGATCTTGGAGGCGGCAGCAATTAAAATCTGATGTTCACCAAAGGGAAAGCGGGTGTGAGGGCTGAAATGGTGCCGATGGGCGGACAGAAGCAGCTGCGTCGTCAGCTCCATGGGCATGAGGACATCCGGTTTATGCTGTCTGACTATATCCAGCATGGACTCCAGAAAATCATCCGGCGCGGTTATGGGTGAAGGGGTGAGGAACCGTTTCTGTGGATATCTGCTGAGCATTCCCGCGGCAAGTCTCGACGTTTCAGATACCCAGACCTGCAGTCCCGCCTTGCTCAAGCTGCGGATGGCGGCCACACTCTTATTCCAATGGCCGTCAATGACCAGGACGGTGCCCTTCATCGGAGATCCCGCAAACAACGGATATCCGCCGGGGTCTCTATGGGGATGACTGTAATCTGCCGGCTGATCCAGCGGATAATCCGGGTCAGGGTACCGGTGGGGTCAAAGACGACAAAGGTCTCCGCACCAAGTCCGATCAGGGCGTGGATGGTGTCATGCCAGTATACTGTTTGGGATAATTGTGAGGCAACAAGCATGCCGATGCGGCTTGAATCTATGTCGACATATTCAGGGCTGGACCCGGCAACCATGGGAATCTCCAGGGGGGGCATGGTTAAGGAGTCAAAATAGGCCATAAGGTTCTGACTCGTCTTTGCCAGGGCCGGGACATGATAGGGGTATGTAAAGGGGAGGGGGATGATCTTCAGGGCCCCGGCCCCGAGGCAATCTCTTTGAAATGCGCTGAACCTCTCTTTAGCGATGGAGACAATGGTCTGGGACTTATTATTCACCAGGGATAAGGCACCCTGGGGCTGTTGTTCCTGGAGAAGTGTCGCAACCCTTTCCACCTTCAAGCCGATAATCCCTACCATGACGGTATTCATATCTGACTGACAGATCCCGGCGTAGGCCAGTTCAATGGCCTGATTGCCCTGGTCAGGGGTGAGGCCGCCGCTTGCCGCCATGGCCGCATACAGTCCTGAACTATAGCCCGTTATCATATCAGGTGTGCAATGGTGCATTGCTTCACGCCCCATTGCGAGGGAGAGTCCAAAGACACCCAGCTGGGCCGACCGGTCCGAATCAATATTCCCCTGCTCAAACATGGAAAGTGGCGGTGATGCTTCACCCCGCAGCAGATTGTACTGCTCCTCAATGGATGTGCCGACAAAATCGACTAAGGGTGATTCGGGAACCGCACCTTGGCCCGGGAAGAGAAAGACAGTTTTTTTTCTGGCGGCGGAGTGACGCATGGATTGTTGAACCACGAATGGGCAGGAATGGACAAGTAGTATTCCTGCTTCTTTTTTTATTAGGTTAAGGCTTCAGGGCACCTTGAAAAACTGCTCTTTTGCCCAATCGAAGGTCTACGCTATCTACTGCGTCACGGTAAAAAGAAAAATTCTCGCAGATGACTAATATGCTGCGTGCCCGTAAGGAAATACCCTTGGGGTGCTTTTTATTTTTACCGTTTCTTGTTCTTGAACAGGTAAGCGAGTTTACGAGACTCCGAAATATCTAGTTTTTCAAGATACCCTTCCGTCGGATCTCTTCGGGAACGGGTTGGAAATTATCCTGCACCCATTCGAGGTTGCGGGCCTCATAATAGGCATAGCGCATTATGAGTTTATACGCCATGCGGATGAACTGGTTGGTCGAGAAGAACATCTTCCAGAAGATAATGGGCCGGGTGTAATATTTGCGCAGATATTTCTTCTGCAGGGCGAGAATCTCAGCGCCATTATAGGCGTTGTTCTTGATGACCGGATGCATGAAATCGTATTTTGAAAAATCCCGCTCTTCAATCCGGTCTTCTGCGGTGCAGGTCGCATAATAGCGGGTGCCGGGCAGGGGGGTGGTGAGGGTCATGACCAGAAAATCACCGAGTTCCGCGGCAAAGTCATAGATGGCGCTCAGCGTCTCCTCTGTATCCTCCACATCACCGAACATGACGTTGGTCATCACCATAATGCCGTGGGACTTCAAGATCTCCGCGGCCTCTCTGATCTGTTCCGCGGACTGGTTCTTGGTGTAGTTCTTCAAGGCCGCAGGCGAGATGGATTCAACCCCGAGCATCACCTCATAGAGTCCCAGTTTTTTGAATTCCGGCAGCAGGTCCTTGTCGCGGAGAATATCCTTGATGCGGGATTGGAACCAGAAATCACATTTCAGCCCGGATCGACCCAGCGATTCAAGGAAATCCTCGTTGCGTTTCCGGGTCTGGTTGAAGGAGTTTTCATTGAAGACAAAGAGTGACTTGTTGTACTCCCTGTTGAGCATCTCCATCTCCTGCACCACGAGTGCGCCGCTGCGGCCGCGCCACTTGGCCTGCCATAATTGTGATTCCGAGCAGTAGGAGCAATGGTCGCCGCAGCCGCGGCTGGTGGAAATGCCGGTCATCCGCTGGCCCATGCCGTGCAGATAATAGGTCGGGTTCTTGATGTCCATGAGGTGGTAGGCGGGCATGGGCAGCGTGTCGAGATCGGCGATCTGGGAACGACCGCTGGTGGTCTTGATTTCACCATCCTTGACATAGGCCAGGCCGGGAATGGTGGTGTCTGTATTGGCTGCAGGAAGGTTTCTGAGGAGTTCCGTGAAGGTGAGTTCTCCTTCACCCATGACAATGAAATCCAGTTCCGGCGCCTGGCCGAACATCATTTCATAGTTCAGGGTGAAATGCCCGCCGCCGCCGATGATCGCGGCACCGGGAAGACAACTCCGCACCAGGCGTACCCCATGGATGGCGTCGTTATGAAAGGTTGCGGCCTGGCAGGTGATGCCGACGACATCGTATTTGCCTGCCTTCAGCCGTTGTTCAAGTTCGGACCAGGGCTGCTTGAGCGTCGTTGAGTCGAGAATATCAAGGTCAAACCCTTCCCGTTCAAGATAGCCGCCAAGGGCCATAAGGCCTGGGGAGGGCATCCACATACGCAGGGCTGCAAAAATCTGATGGGGCGGGTCAAGAAGAAGTATCTTCACTGCTGTAGGTGCTCCAATAATCGAAAAATTGATACCATTGATCAGGGTGTCTGCGGATATTCTTTTCAAACACCAAGGCCAGTTCCTGGGTCTTCCGTGCTATGAGTTCATCGTTGGCAACGCCGGGTTCACGTGCAACCATGATGGTTTTTTCCATCCAGGCCTTGTATTTACCATCCTCACGCAGGGTGATGAACACAGGAATGATCGGGGCCCCGGTGGCCTGGGACAGGGCCATGGCGCCGGAGGGGAAGTACACCTTCCTGCCGAAAAAAACGACTTCAGACTTTTTGCCGCCGACCAGTCGATCACCCAGCATGGCAATAACATTATTGGCCTTGAGCAGCCGGGCCATTTTCAGGATGGTACCATGGTCATTCGGGTCGACATGGAGGGTTTTAATGCCGAGCGACCCGCGCACCTCGTCGCGGTAATCCTGCACCGCATCTTCCTGGTCTTTCAAGGTCAACACATGGATGGGGCAACCCCGCAGGGCAAAGGTCACACCGCCGAGCTCCCAGTTGCCGAGATGGGGGGTGATGAGAATCGCCCCGTTGCCGTCTGCCAATGCCTTCTCTATGTACTCCGTGCCGATTTCTTCGGCCACTGTTTCCTTATAATTTTCCTGGGTTAAATCATGGATGAGGACGTAATCACGCAGATAGAGCCCGTAATTCCGGAAGAGCTGGATGACCGTTTTCCTGACAACAGGGGAATCAACGGGAAGGCCGAGGACCTGGGCCGTATTCGTGTGCAGGACCTTCTGTTTTGAGCCCCAGAGATAATAGAGACAGACAGACACCGCCTTATTCTGAATTTTCTGCCAGAATTGCGGAGCTGTTTTGGCAAAGATGTAGATGAGGAGGAGGTATGTTTTTTTGGGAAAGAGCATATTTTATTGGGTGAAAGGGTGAAAGGGTGAAAGGGTGAAAGGGTTAGGGGTGAGGCGTGAAGTGTGAGGTGGGGGAGGAGTGAACATCTTACGTCTGACCCCTAACGCCTTACGCCTAACTCCTCACTTTTCTCCCCTCACGTTCCGTAATAATATTGGCGGCAAAACTGCCGGACAAGGAGCTGCCGACAATACCGTGGGCTGGTCTGGTGTAATGACCGACCCAGAGGAGATTTTTTATGCGGGTCTGGTTCGGGGGGCGGCGTGGGCCGACTTGTCCCATGGCGGCATCAAAGCCATACATGGACCCCTCTTCATTGCCGGTGCGCTGCTGCAGGGTGGCCGGTGTGGCTGAAAGGTTTAAAACAACGTTATCAGCAAGAGTTAGGCCTGTTTTCTCAGAAATAACCTTAAACACCTTTTCCTGTAAAACACGGATGGATTCTGCACTGGCCTGATCTTTACAGAGCGAAGACCGGGGGGCGTGAACCAGTATCTTCATACTGTGAAATCCCGCAGGCGCTAGGGTCGGGTCGAGGAGGGACGGGGTGGTGATGACCAGGTGCATCCCCTCATCAGAACGACCCTGGTCAATGGCCTCGGTTTCCTGTTCAGGGTTCACCCCTGTATGCAGGGAGACAAAATAAGGCCAGTCCGGCGGCAGAACAGATTGTTTAATCCCGAGGTAGAAAAGCATGGCCGATGGCGAAACCGTATACCGGTCCAGATCAAACATCTTTCCGTAAAGTTTGGCGCCACCGGTCAGCATGGATTGGCCGCGATAGGGATTCATGGCTCCGATGTACCAGTCGGCCCGATGGGTTCTGCCGTCGCTCGTGGTGATGTCTGCCACTGCTCCCTTGCGGGTGGTGATGGTTTGCACGCCTGTATCCTGATGGATGACGCCGCCGTGATCCACAAGGGACTGGGCCAGTATGTCCGTGAGCTTGACCATGCCTCCCCTGGGGTAGAAGACCCCGTCTTTTAAGACCTTGGCCCAGAGTACGGCCACGAAGATATAGGATAGTTGTGTGGGGGGCAGGGTGGTGGGCAGGGCGGAAAGGCCGTGCTGGATCTCGTCATTAGCGCCGAAGAAATGGCGGAGGATGGCGGCGTGGGAGTGACGGGCGCATTTAAACAGGGTGGGATAGAAAAACGGGAGCAGACATTTCTTCCACAGCGGTCCCTTCTCAAACTGGCGGAATTCCTGGCCCAGTTTACGGGTGAGTTCGGCGTAGGCTTCAAGTTTCTCTCCATACTCGGGAAATTTTCCCTTTAAGGCGTCCACATAGGCTGCGGGGTTGTGATAGTCCAGATTGAGTTCATAGGTCGGGTATATATTGCGGATACGGGGGATGGGCAGAAAATCGAGCTTGCCGGAAATGCCAAGCTCCGAAAAAATATCATAGAACTCACTGCCCTTCAGGCAGGCCGCAAGAAAGGAGCCGGTGGCGTCAAAATAGAATCCGTCCCGGTGAAAGCCGGTGACGTAGCCGCCGGTCTTGTCCTGCTTTTCAAAAAGGGTCACCGGATGGCCGCGTTTCGCCAGAAGGGCCCCGGCGCATAACCCGGCCATCCCCCCGCCCATGATGATAACCGATTTCTTCATCGTCTCTTCCTTACCGCCAGCAGAGACGGGAGTAACACTGCCGAAAAGAAGAAGCAGGATGAAACACCGATAATCGTCAGCATCCCCATATTGGCCAGGACATGATATTTCGCCAGGGCCAGGGAGCCGAAACCTAGGCAGGTGGTGAGTGACGTGAGGAGGATCGAACGGCCGGTGGAGGTGATCGTGGTGTGGATATTTCCTGTTTCACGATACCGGTCGATGATATGAATCCCGTCGTCAAGGCCGATGCCGATGAGGATGGGGAGTATGATGAAGTTGATGAGATTAAAGCTGATCCCCAGCCAGCCCATGACCCCGGTCGTCACGATGACACCGAGAAGGGTCGGCAGCAGGGCCAGAAAACAGTTCCCAGGACTTCTGAAAAAGACAAGGAGGATGGTAACAACAATAAACAGGGCCAGACTCACCGTGCGGACCATATTACCCTTGGCGGTATCCATGAGGGACGCGAGGGCCATATCAAGGGTCACCACCATGATGTCCTGATCCTGCCACAGCGTTTGCAGTTCCGTAATGAGTTGTTCCGAGCGACCGTTGACCCAGGTGATGCCGATGTATTTGCCATCCTCCTGAATAAAGAAACGTTGATGGAGTTTGACGGAGGACAGGTTGACTGAATCCGGTTCTCCGCTGTTGGTGCGGTTCAGCAATTTCTCTAGGGCTGGAAAGGATGCGGTGGTCAGATTATATTTGGCAAAGACCCGGCGCAGGTTCTCCTGCCCCTGGGCAGAGATGGTCAAGTTCAGGGGCGAGGTGACCGTGGTGAGTGAGGCAAAACTGGCAATGCGATCGCCTACGGTTCGGAGGTCGGCGTCAATCTTGTGTGATTCCTGCCAGAATTCCTCCGGACTATCCGTTTCAAAACTGACAAAAATACCGGTAATCCCCTTGGAGTAATGATTGAAAATGGCTGAACGCACGGTAAGGGCCTCAAGGCCCTCCGGATGCAGGGCTTCAAG
>JAQIBE010000128.1 GCA_027859235.1 Desulfobulbaceae bacterium | reverse complement strand
ACGTGTAAACCAATTTTTATTTTGATTAATAATATTGACTAGACCTATTTGTATACCTTTGTCGACAGTTTCGGCAAAGTTAATAAAACCGAGTTGAAATCCAGTTAAGTTTTCTGCATAGTTTATAGGTGCCCATTGCCCCCCTGTAAAGTTTCCTAAGGAGTAATTTGCTAATAAGCCGAGAGCTAAGCCAGAACTATCACCTGTGGATCCGTTGACAAAACCGAGCGCTAATGAATTCTGAGGGTTTTCACCCCAGATGCTAATAGAGACACCTTCAATTTGAGTAGTTCTAGACTGGATGGCGATGTCAGGAGTTAAGCTCAGTTGGAACCCTTTTGTTTCTGCAGAAGCCGCAGTAGCAAAGAAACAACTTATCAAGACAAGCAGTAATTTCTTAATCATTTTTCCCCTCCGTTTGTTTTATTAAAACTAAAAATTGGCTCAGATATTATATGATGAATAAATTTGTTTAATCCACCAAAATAATAATTAACCTAAACATAGTTATTTAATTTCCCAAACCAAAAAGATTCGCCACAACTATTGTTTGGCAATCAAACATCGATGATTTTAAATTTGAATTGATTTTTTCTAAAGGCAAATTGAAGATGTCTATGCAGACATCATACGGAATCAGCTGCATTCAAAACTGAAGATATCTACTGTAAATCCGTAACAAGCCAACTTTCAAACATATATTATTTCCTTGATCACAATATTAATAAAATCAAGGAGGTAACATGTATGTAAAGTATTATTCAGTTACTGGTTTCTGGGGAAAGATCTCAGCCCTTCCCGAAAATACGGGCTGTACCATTCTCAAAAAGGGAATCACTCTCTATGTGCTTCTTACGGAGTGTGACCTAAGCGTCAGAGTCCGTACTTTCATTATACTGGGGAAATAGTTAGTATACTCAGGTAGAAGGTTAACTTGTTCTTGATGCAATCCAGTTAAGATTGCCAATGGATAATGAATAGCGGAATCCACTGAATCACCTTGAACGCACTATTACGGAGGTTTTGAAGGATTGATTGGCTCCAATGCTTCTTAAAAAAAGATATGAATTTATGCACTGCTTCGCAAATTAGAGATCTTGATAAACAGACCATTGCTGCCGAAACCTTGGGGGCGGTGCTCATGGAGCGCGCTGGTGAACAGCTTTGTCATGTTATTGTTCAGCAGTTTGCTGATGTTGCTGGTAAGCACATTAGTATTGTTGCCGGTGGCGGTAATAATGGTGGTGATGGCTTTGTGGCGGCACGGCTGCTTCATGAACTGCAGGCCAAGGTGCGTGTTGTTCTCCTTGTTTCACCTGGGAGCATAGCGGGTGATGCCCTGGTCAACTTTGACCTTCTGCATGATATTGCTGTTACTGTGGTTACAGACGAGTCTGAGGCGAGGAGTGTTCCTCTTCAATGTGATTTGCTGGTGGACAGTTTGCTGGGCACAGGTTTAACCCGTGATGTCAGTGGCCGATTTGCAATTATTATTGAGCGGATGAACCGAAGCGGCGTTGCAATTATTGCGGTTGATATTCCCTCCGGGATTGATGCGGATACGGGGCAACTGCTTGGCTGTGCGGTCAAGGCGGACGTTACCGTGACCTTTCAGCTCCAGAAACAGGGGATGGTTCAGTACCCTGGGATTGAGTATGTTGGTGATGTGGTTGTTGCTGATATTGGCATCTCCCCTGAACGTATTGCCTCCTATAATTTGCCATTCCTGCTCACATCATCTGTTATTGCGAAGATCTTCCCTGTGCGTTCAGCCTCTGGGCATAAGGGAAGTTTTGGCCATGGACTAATTGTAGCAGGCTCGAAGGGCAAAACAGGGGCGGCTGTTCTCTGCGGCCTTGGTTGTTTGCGGTCTGGCGCGGGTCTTGTTTCCCTGTGTGTTCCTGAAAGGTTGAATACTATTTTTGAAACCCATCTCCTTGAGGCGATGACCATCCCTGTTCAAGGAGAGGATGGTATTTGTTTTGGTAACGGTGATTTTAACGATATTTTGCTCGCGTCAAGGGGGAAGGGGTGTGTGGTTATCGGTCCTGGTCTTGGTCTGAAAGACACCACCGCTCAGCTGGTGCAGCAACTGGTGCGCGAACTGGCCTCTCCCATGCTTATTGATGCCGATGGCCTTAATCTCCTTGATATGTCGATCCTTGCAGGTGGCACTGGGAAAGAGATTGTTCTCACGCCTCACCCTGGTGAAATGGCGCGATTAAGCGGTAAGTCGGTGGCTGAAGTGCAAGGGGATCGGGTGGGAGCTGCAACCTTTATGGCCCGGAAATATAACGTGACTGTGGTTCTGAAAGGTGCTGGTACCGTGATTGCCGGATCTGGGGGCCAGGTTGCCATTAATTCCACGGGTAATGCGGGTATGGGTGCCGGCGGTATGGGGGATGTGCTCAGTGGTATTATCAGTGGTTTTATTGCCAGTGGGATGTCTGGTTTTGATGCGGCCTGCCTCGGCGTGTATGGGCATGGCAGGGCAGGGGATCTGTTGGTTGAGAATGGGCTGGCCTTCGGCTATCTGGCCTCAGAACTTGCCGATACCCTGCCTGAGGTTTGGCATGAGCTCCAGATTTTCTAGGCAACCCAGTCTGTGTCAATGGTGACTGGTATGAGCCCGCGTACTGAGTTGCCGATGTATAATGTTGTCGTTGGGTCAAGCACATCGTCTTTATGCAATGTCTGGATTTTGACCTGTTCAGGGAACTCATTCAATAGGTATTGCCTGAGCACCCCGGGGAGTACACCGGCATGTACGGGTGGAGTTAGCAGCACCTTGTCTTTGCGCAGGAAGATTGTACTGATGCATCCTTCGCTGAGTTCCCCTTTTTCGTTGCAGAACAGGGCGTCATTGAAACCCGCGTTCACAGCTTTTGCCAAGGTGTTATTGTAACAATCCCGGTTGGTTGTCTTATGATATAAAAATGGATCGTTGCTTGAGACAGTCCGGGCTGCAAAGCAGACTCTGCCTGGGGAAGAATCCGGGGCAGGCTGGGGTTTGAATATTGCGGCGGGTGGTCCGTCTGTGATTTGCATGGTTGTTGCACCCTCCCGATCAAGAAGAATCCTCACCTTGCTTGGTTTTGACAGCTTTTCTGCCGCCTGTTGTAAGGTGGCGTAATAATCCGCTTCCGAGTAGGAAAAATTAAAATAGGCGGCTGACTCTTGCACCCGTTGCAGGTGTAATTGTAGAAGCTGATAGCCTGATTCTGGAAGCCAGAGCAGGGTTTCAATCAGTTCAAATGCAGGTCGGGGGTGGGTGAGAAATTTGCCTTTGAGTAGACATTCCTGCCATTCATTCTCCGGGTCTGAATCCGCGACGATGCCGGAGCCGATCCCCATTTCTCCCTGCTGCCCATTCAGAACCAGTGTCCGGATCGGCACATTGAATTTTGCACTCCCGTCAGGACCCCAAAAACCGATTGCCCCTGTATAGACTCCCCGCGGTTCTGGTTCCAGCTCATTAATAATTTCCATGGTGCGAATCTTGGGAGCACCAGTGACCGAACCGCAGGGGAAGAGGGCTCTGAAAAATTGCACCAGGTCAACATCGTCAGCAATGGTTGCTTCAATGGTGGATGTCATCTGCAGGAGCGAGTCATAGGTTTCCACATCAAAGAGTGAGATTGGTTTGACAGTGCCTTTTTTGGCAATCCGGCCGAGATCATTGCGCAGGAGGTCGACAATCATGATGTTTTCGGCCCGGTTCTTCAGGTCCGTTTGCAGAAAGGCTGCGTTGTCTTGGTCTTCCAGGCAGGTCCGCCCCCTGCCGATGGTTCCCTTCATGGGGCGGACGGTGATGATGTCGTCCTGGATCTTAAAGAAGAGTTCCGGGGAAAATGACATGATGGTTATGTCTTTTTGTTTAATATAGGCGCCAAAACTCACATGCTGATTGGCGCGCAGTTGCAGGTATAGTTCCTCTTCTGAACCCGTGTAGTGGAACAACAGCTTTAATGTGTAATTGACCTGATAGGTGTCTCCGGCCAGAATATACTCTTTAATGTGCTGGACATTCCTGATGTACTCGTCTGCGGATTGACTTAAGCTAATATTGTCCACCTGGCAAGGTGAGTTGGCCCCGCAGGACTTGGGACATGCAGGTTCGGCGTAATGATCAATTTTCTGAACGGACGGGTAGACGCCAAGATTGGCCAGAACCGCACCTTGTTTGCTGGGGGAAAGCCCTTGTAATGACTCTTCGAGTCCGTAGCCGAATTCATAACTGAACCAGCCGGCAATATAGTTCCCTGCGTCGATATGTCGCTGACATTGTTGCAGAAAGAGTGCAGGATCTTCCCCTGCCTTGTGAATGAGACGTTTTGTCGCCTGGGTGAAAAGATAGGAGTGGTGATCTTCAGCAGTAGTCCTTGCTGTTTCCAGGAGAATGAACTCTTCAGGAGTCTCTTTAAGAAGATGCCGTAATGAGTTTTCTGTGAAAGGCTGTGGACAGGTCATGTAGGCTTTTGGTGCTCCTCTGCAAGTGGCCGCTGATGTTGATTATTAAAACGCTGGATACCCTACACATGGGTTGGTGAAAAAGCAAATAGTACCAATATGGTATAGAAAAAATACGCTGTTGATGTGCAAGTTTGTTGCAGGAATGGGAGGAATATCTTATATGTTCAATTGCTTATTTATTGCATAATAAATGTAGATGATACTATGCCTAGAGTTGAGGCAATATAATTTTCAAAAGGAAGTTTGGAGGAGAAGCATGTTGATTGAAGATTGGATGGCCAAGGATGTTCTAACGGTTGATGAGAATACTTCCTTGATGCGTGCCACCCGTATTATGACAGAAAACAGTATCCGTAGACTCCCTGTTGTTGCCCATGGAAAATTGATTGGTATCGTGACTGATCGTGATGTTAAAGATGCCTCTCCTTCCAAGACAACCTCTCTCGATGTGCACGAGTTGTATTATCTGCTGAGCGAAATGAAGGTTAAAGAAGTGATGACACCTTCTCCTGTTACCTTGAATGGCAATGATTCCCTTGAGAAGGCTGCCGTTATTATGCTTGACAGGAAGATCTCCGGCCTTCCTGTTGTGGATGCTAATGGCGCCATTATGGGGCTCCTGTCCGAGACGGATGTGCTGCGTGGGTTTATTCATTCCACTGGCATTCAGCACGGCGCTATTCAATACGTTTTTGATTTGGAGGACAGCCCCGGTTCTGTCACCGAGGTGATTAAGGCCATGCGTATCCATCATGCTCAGATTATCTCTGTCTTAACGTCCTTTGATGATGCTGGTAAAGGGAAGAAACGCGTTGCTATTCGTGTTATGGCTGAAGAGGGCTGTAATTGTGAAGAGTTAACAAAAGAGCTTGAGTCTACCTTCACCGTTGTTTATCACGGGCAGGATGAGCTGAGTTCCCTGAGTTAATCTCTTTGTTGACACGGCGTTTTGTTACTCGGTAAAAAGGCTTAAACCATGAAATGGTTTAAGCCTTTTTTTTTGGGGTAACACCCCTAGTTAACGCTTGAGCTATTGTTTCCCCGGAGCAGTTCGTCAATATTTTCGGCGCGAAAGGGTAACCATTGGTCTTTGTTGCGAATAGAGGGGTTGTAATGTCCAGTTTTCTTATCAATGGGGAGGAAGGTTATGCCTTTGGGGGTTTTAAAGAATTTCGGCCCAACCCCGGCCGTAGCTTTGCTCATAAAATCAAACCACACTGGGCCGCAGGCAAGGCCTCCTGTCTCCTGTTTTCCAAGTGATTTTTTCAAATCAAATCCCATCCAGACGCCAGTAACAATTTGCGGGGTGTAGCCGATGAACCACGCATCCATATTGCCATCGGTGGTTCCTGTTTTCCCGGCAGAGTGGCCGGGAAGTCCCCCTGCCTTCTTGCCTGTTCCTTCACGGATTACATCCTGCAAGAGACGGGTAACCTGGTAAGCGGCTCTCGCATCAAGAACCTTTATCTGCCGTGGAATATTATGCTCAAGCACTCGGCTGTCACGGTCATAAACCTTTGTGATGAAGATGGGCGGATTGAAGTTCCCTGCATTGGCAAATACGGTGTAGGCTGAAGTCAACTCAAGTAATGAGACTTCAGATGCACCGAGGGCAAGTGATAGGTTGGAGTGGAGTTTTGTGCCAATGCCCACCTGTCTGGCAAGATGAAGGATGGAGTCAATGCCGACACTCTGGAGAAGTTTTATGGTGACAATGTTCCTTGATTTGACGAGGGCTGTGAAGAGGGTGGTTGGGCCGTAATTTTCCCCGGAAAAGTTTTGTGGCTGCCACATGCTTTCTTTATGACCCGGAAGCTCTAAAGGTTCGTCCATAATAATGGAGGCAGGGGTAAATACCGAGTTGAAAGCCTGGGCAAAGATAAGGGGTTTAAAGGCCGATCCCGGTTGGCGCTTAGCCTGTGTTGCCCGGTTAAATTGGCTGCGTTGGAAATTGACACCGCCAATAAGGGCTCGTACATACCCTGTCCCGTTTTCAATACTCACGAGTGCTGTCTGTGGTGGTGTTGTTTTACCTTTCCCGCTCCTTAGGGCCCAGGAGGCGAGACCTTTTTCAACAGACTGAGACGCCTGTTTCTGGAGGTTCAGGTCAAGGGTGGTTTCAATGGTTAACCCGCCTGTGGAGAGAAGATGATCCCCATATTGTCTGCGTATCTTTTTGCGGACATGGGCCAGGAAGTAGCGGGCATGAGTGAAGTATTTTTTTCGTGGCGCCCAGTGCAGGGGTTCGCTAAAGGCCTTTTGGGCGGTGGTGGCAGTAATGAACCCTTCTGCCGCCATTCTGTTTAATACATACCCCTGCCTCTTCTTGGCCTTAGCATAATGGCTGAAGGGCGAGTAACGACTGGGGGCCTGGGGCAGACCTGCAAGAATGGCCATCTCGGCCAGTGAGAGTTTCTGCACCGGTTTGCCAAAATAGGTCTGTGCGGCCGCTTCCACGCCGTAAGACTTTTCCCCGAGATAAATTTGATTCAGGTAAATATGCAGGATCTCTTCTTTAGTAAGGGCCTGATCGATGCGGTAGGCGAGAATGGCCTCTTTGAGTTTTCTGATATAGGTCTTTTCACGGGTAAGGAGTAACGATCTGGCAACCTGCTGGGTAATGGTGGATCCTCCCTGGCTTCGCCCTCCAGCACGAATGTTATTGATGAGGGCGCGAAGGATGGATATGGCGTCCACCCCCCGGTGGTCATGAAAACGCGCATCTTCAGCAGCAATGAAGGCCTTGGACAGGAGATGCGGCATATCATCCATAGGGACGACAATGCGGTTTTCTACATAGATGCGGTCAACGATCTTGCCGTAGCGATCCTTAATAATACTGGTTTCATTGGGACGGTAATTGCGAAGGGTGTCAATGTCCGGGATATTTAACGCTACAAAAAGAAAAAGAAGAAAACCGATGAAGCAGGTGATGGCGAGACCTGTACACAGGATGAGGATGCCGAGGTGATTATGGTTCCAGTGTATACGGATCTGGCGCGGCTTTGTTTTGGGTTTTTTTTTCAAAAATGACAACATCGGACGACTATAAACGACAATGGTGATTCTTGTCAGTTTTTATGATATGGACCAGTAGATTTAAGGTCATGCAGAAGCAAAAAAAAAGGATTATTCTCTGTACGAGAATAATCCTTTTGCAACCTACAAAAAAATAAGACTAGGGGAGGTAATTAACAACCTTCAATAGCTTTCCTTTTCCTTGGGTGACAGGTGCTGCATCTAGTGGAAACATCTTTTTCTTTATGACATGCCTTACAGCCTTCTTTGTGAGCGTAATTCTTGTCAGTAGCCATTTTCTTCACATCAAGGGCTTTGTGGCAATCGTCACAGGCAACTTTGTCAGATGCTTGGTGAGCGGCATGTGGAAAAGGGGCAGGCTTTTTCGCAGC
>JAQIBE010000119.1 GCA_027859235.1 Desulfobulbaceae bacterium | reverse complement strand
CATCCGGCACCAGCCCCGGCTGCCGGGGAATGCCAAATTTCTCCGGGAAACAGGAACGGATAATACCGATGGGCTGTATCTTTATACTTGCAGGGGCTGATGGTTGAGGGGCAGGCTGCGTCATTGTTTATTATTACCGCGTTTAGCGGGGAGCTTCAAGGGAGAGCTGTGTTATCTATTAATTTAAAGAACCGTTTTGGTGCCCTACTGCTGCACTGGTTTGAGCAGAATAGGCGTGATCTGCCGTGACGCAGGAGTTATGAGCCGTATCAGGTGTGGGTTTCAGAGGTCATGGCCCAGCAGACCCAGATGGACCGGGTGGTGGAGTATTTTACCCGGTTTATCCAGCGTTTTTCAACGGTGGAGAGTCTGGCCGAGGGGCACGAGGATGAGTTGCTCAAGCTCTGGGAAGGGCTCGGTTATTACAGCCGGGCGCGGAATCTGCAAAAGGCGACACGATTGGTGGCTCGGGACGGCGGTACGCTGCCTGCGTCCTATCGCGACCTCCTCGCCTTACCCTGCATCGGCCCCTATACCGCCAGTGCCATTATGGCCATCGGCTATAATGAATCCCATGTTGTGGTTGACTCCAATGTTGAGCGGTTGCTGGCACGGCTCGCTGATCTGAAAACGCCGGTTAAAACGAAGACGATTCATGCCCAGATTCAAGTGCTGTTGCAGGAGCTTCTCCCTGAGGGTCAGGCGCGTCGTGACTTCAATCAGGCGTTGATGGAATTTGGCGCCTTGGTCTGTCGCTCAAAGGGATATGTATGCGGGGTCTGTTCGTTTCAGGGTGACTGTTTGAGCTGAAGCATGATACGGTTGACCTGAGCCCTTTGTCATTGGCCAAAAAAGAAGCCGATTGCTCTTGAGATGGCCTGCGGCATCGTCTAGCACCAGGGGCGGCAATTTATCCAGAAGAGAGAGGCCGATGATGTGTGGGCCAATCTCTTCTGGGAATTTCCGGGAGGTCGTCTTCAGTCTGGGGAGAGTCCTGAACATGCTGTGGTGCGTGAATTTCAGGAGGAGACCGAGTGGCAGGTTGAGAATCTTGTGGCTATCGGTGCAGTCAAGCACACCTATATGCATTACCGCGTCACCCTGTATGGCTTTTTCTGTGATTTGGCTGCAGGAAATGCGGATAAACCTGTATTACATGCTGCCCAGGAGTGGCGCTGGGTGAGCTTAGTGAATTTGCCTTTCCGACCGGACATCGCAAGTTGATTAATGACTATTTAGACGCGAAGGGCACTGATAACGGCGCGAAAGGTGTATTTGGGGTGAAAGAGGTATGACGGCTTGTAGGGTAAAGCCTTTTTCCAGTGAAAAACATATTCTTTGGGTAAAGAGGCGCGCCAGGCTATTTTAGCCATCCGCAGATGCTCGTTGGCATATAGTTTGTTTTTCAGCCTTAATATCTCCGGTTCGAGTGTTTTGTTCTTTTCAAAAAAATAGTCGAGATGGATAATTTCCGGGTTAAGAATCTTCTGGTAGTTATGGCGGGCCCGATCACCAGTATGTCGTCTGAACTTTGAAATGTATTGGTCTATAAAGGTAAATTTATATTTAACGGCAATGAGGCAGTAAAATAGAAAATCTTCATGGTCGTGAAGTTCCTCTAAAAAACCACCGACCTCCTGAACAATATTTTTCCGAATGAGATAGGTGCCGGTCCGTACAGGATTATCTTGCAGGAGATAAGGTAAAATGGAACCTGTATAGTATTTTTTTTGTTTGACTTGAACCGGCTTGAGGTGGGTGTCGCAGGTCTGACGTTTGCCGTAGGCAACGCCCCATAATGGGTCTTGCTGTTCTTTTTCCTGCAAACCGTTGTAGAGGTTTTCAACGCCGTTTGCTTCAAGGGCATCATCAGAATCAAGAAAAAACAGATAGTCACCGCCGCTGGCCTTAATTCCGGCATTACGAGCTCCCGATGGCCCCTTGTTCTGCTTGTTCTGTAGTAAAACGATAGGCAGATGGAGTGCTTTTAGAGTGTCATACGTCCCGTCATCAGAGGCGTCATCGACAACGATGACTTCAATGTTGGGATACGACTGCCTCAGAGCCGTTTTAATGGCAACCTGAGCATAATCTTTGCGATTATGAACCGGAATAATGATACTGATCAAGGGACGCTTGTCGTTTTGGTGTGGCTTGGTCATTCAATATTCCATGCTTACTGGTCGCGGAGCCGTTTTTTGATATTGTTCCCGGTGAAAAGAATAGCTGAATCACAAACGAGAAAGTCAATTATTATAACATTTTTACTATTATGCAACCAGAGGAAAATTCATTTCCCAGGTGGTGCATTTATATGGCAGGCCAAGCCTGCGTGCAGGCTTCAGGTTCCTGCAGCATAAAAAATGCACGGGCCACGTGGTGCACCTGTTCCATACTGGTACAGCTCTGCACTCTGCTTCCTAAGTGGTGGCCAAAGCTGTAATTCCTGGCGAAATAATGACTGAACTCCTTGGTGCGGCCAATTTGCCGGCCTGCAGGAAAGGTTGCTTCGAGGATGTCGATGAACCGTTTGTAAAGGGCTGGTTTGTTGACGGGTGGTGGCACAGGACCACCGTATAACTGGTGGTGAATTTCGGCAAAGAGCCACGGTTTTTGCGGGGCGGCACGGCCAAGCATGAGGCCGTCTGCCCCGGTGATGTCTAAACATTGTCTGGCGTCTGCCACCGTGAAAATGCCGCCATTGGCGATCACGGGAATATCCACAGCCTCTTTGGCAACCCCAATCCACTCCCAGCGCGGCGGCCGGCAGAATTTCTCCTTTTGCAGCCGGCCGTGGACAATGAGATAGTCAATCCCCTCCCCTGCCAGCATTCGGCAAAAGTTCTGGAGTTTCTCCCTGTTAAGCTCTGTGCCAATTCTAATCTTTGCCGAGAGGGGCAAATCGGTTGCAGCCCGTGCCGTACTAACCACCTTGCGCACCAGATCAAGGTCTTCGGAAAGTTTTGAACCCGCCCCCTGTCTCCGTACAGCCGGAGCCGGACAACCCAAATTCAAGTCCACTGCCTGGGCCCCATAACGGTGCAAGGCCTCCATGGCGGCAGGGATATCGTCAGGGTCACTCACCAGCATCTGGTAGCTCATGGGGGTTTCAATGGGAGACTTGATCAGCAATGGTGAAAGCGTTGCATTCTCATTGGGCAGCCGTCTGGCCGAAAGCATTTCGGTGGAAAGCAACCCCACGCCGCCACATTCCTTGATAATAGTACGCAGTCCGGAATGGGTAACGCCGGCCATGGGGGCGAGAAACAGCGGTGGTGATATATGAAGATCTTTTATCTGCATGGCTCAGGCGAGAGATCCTTGATCTACAGGTGCGACGAGTTTCCTGAGCTTCTGTTTAAGGCGAAACCTGTGCCAGTAGGTAAAGGGCGAGGATGCGACCTTTTCCAGGCCAGCCATGGTCTGATGCGGTTCAAAGAGAAGATCCAGAAGGTGGCTGGCATCCATCTGCTGACCAAGATAATGGGTGCAGCCGGCACAATAGGTAATGACTTTTTGCAGCTCAGCTTCAGCGCCACGTTTTTCGGTCCAGCTCTGGGCCAGTTCCTGGTGGAGAAAGCCGACTCCTCCGCCTTCACCGCAACAAAGTGTTTTTTCGCCATGGTGTTTCATCTCGGTTATGGTGGCGTTACTGCGCTGCAGGAGTTCACGCACGGCGCGGTGAATATGTGGTTCAAATCTAATCCCGCACGGGTCATGAACGGTGATGGGTTGGGGCGGGTTCAGGGGTTGCGGCCGGAGTACTTCATAAATGGTTTGCACGTTGAGGTCAGGTGTATATTCTTTGAACATGCGATAGCAGTTGGGACAGGCCACAAGGATGTTGTGGATCGACCTTGTGGTAAGGAAGTCTTGGATGCGCTTAAATTGCTGACGGAAGAAGGTCTGATCACCAAGGTCATGGGACGGCTTGGTGCAGCAGTCGAGAACCACCCCGATGCTTGGGAATTGGACTTGCAGTTGGGTGATCACATCAAGAACTCTCTGGGGTCTCGTTCCCGGCAGGGCGCAGCCCGGGAAAAAAATAATGTCGCAACGGTGGGGCAGCCCATACCATGAGAGGAGTTTTGAACGTCCCATCTTCTCGTAATTACGTAAGGGCTGATGCTCCTTGTATTGATGGTCGGTGGCGTGCACCATGTTTTGCCGTTGGCGGAGAAATAATTCCGCAGGGGCAACCCCTTTTGGGCAAACAGCCGTGCACAGTCCGCATAAACTGCATGAGAAGGCGATTTCTGATTCGGGCTTGGCTTGAAAGAGGGTGGCCAGGTCCAGCGGGTCGCCGTTCTGTTGGAGAAAACTGCATTCTTTCACGCAGATATTGCATTGAATGCATTGTTCTAAAACCCGGTTAATGGCGGCAGGTAGTTTGTTTTTCATGGAAATCGGAGTAGAATTTTTGCAAGGCTGAAATGGATAGGTGCTCAATACTATAGTATTTCAACAATGAATTAAATAAAAACTGTAACGGGCGCTCGGTATGGGTGGAGCCTGCCCTGTAATGCCTATTCGTGGGCAAGAGCGTTTTCCTGTATGGCCTGGTATCAAGGAGAGCGTATTGCAACTCTCCCTCTCTGGTTATAAAGGGTAATAAATTTCCTTTAAGATAGGGTACTTTTCCGTAAAGTGTTTTATGGTACTCATCCATGAATATTCTTATTGTGAAAACCAGTGCCATCGGTGATGTAACCCATACCATGCCAGCACTTAACTGCTTACGGCAACAGTTCCCTGATGCCCATATCACCTGGCTTGTTGAAGAGGCGGCCTCTGATCTTGTTGTCGGGCATCCTGCGGTTGACCGGGTTCTGGTGTCGAAGAGGCAGGAATGGGTGCAGGAATTCCGGGCGGGGCACTGGTTGGGTGCCATCCGGAAATTCAGCCATTTTGTCGGTCTGGTGCGTGAACGGAAGTATGATCTGGTCATTGATTTCCAGGGGCTGCTTAAAAGTGGTCTGTGGGTCTGGCTGTCAGGTGGTAAGCGGAGGGTCGGCTTTGGCCGGGGCATGCAGCATGCCGAATGCAGTTATATCTTTTTAAATGAACGGATCCCTGCGGTTGATATGGAAATCCATGCCCTGGATCGGGGACTTCTTTTGCTGAAAGCAATCGGGGTGACCTGTACGGATGTGTTTTTTAATTTTCCCGTTACAGAACGACTTCGCACAAAGATTCGAGATCTCCTCATTGGCCAAGGCTTTCAACAGAAGACAACCCCTCTGGTGGTAATTAATCCCCAGACGACATGGCAGACAAAGCTGTGGTATCCAGAGCGCTTTTCTCAGGTGGCGGATCGGTTAGCTGCCCGGGGCTGTTTTGTTGTTTTCACTGGCGGGCCGGCGGACCAGGACGTGGTTCAGGAAATTCAAGATGGCATGGTTAACCCCTCCCTCAATCTTGCCGGTAAATCAACCTTGAAAGAGTTGGCCGCATTGTATGATCAGGCCGATGTTTTGATATCAACGGATACGGGGCCAATGCATATCGGTGCAGCCATGGGCACTCCTGTTGTCGCCCTGTTTGGACCCACGGCGCCGTGGCGCACGGGGCCCTATGGTGAACAGCACCGTGTACTGCGCAGTGGTATCTCCTGCAGCCCCTGCTTTAAGAGGCAATGTCCCCGCGCCCATGTCAAAGAATGTATGGAGGCGATTTCGGTGGATCAGGTTGTGGATGCCGCCATGACCGTTCTTGCAGATCGTTTGGCAGGGGAGGGGGTGGTTAACCCATGAAGCTGGCATTTCTGGTAAATAATTTCTACCCCTATGGGGGAATGGAAAAGAACTTCTTGCGGATCATTTATGCCTGTATTGACCAGGGCTTTGCCGTTCATGTTTTTACCATGTCTTGGCAGGGAGCAAGGCCGGAAGGAGTAGAGGTGACTATTGTGCCCACTCAAGGATGGACGAACCATGAACGTGCCTTATCTTTCGTTCGAACCTTTCAACAGCAGTTTGCGGCATCGTCGTTTGATCTGGTTGTCGGTTTTAACCGCATGCCAGGGCTTGATCTCTATTATAATGCCGATGTCTGTTATGTCCTTGATATGGCCCGCAGGCGGAGTTTTCTTTCCAAGCTGACGCCTCGTTACTGGGTCTATGCCACCTTTGAAAAGGCTGTTTTCGCGCAAGATTCAAAAACTCATATTATGTATCTGTCGGAGGCTGAGAAGGCAAAGTATATGCAGGTGTATGGAACCCCGGAAGGGCGATTTCATTATTTGCCGCCAGGTATTGATAAGGAGCGGATTAGAAAGGAGCAGACAACTCTTACTCGAAAGCAGGTGCGTGAGGAATATGGTGTTGCTGGGGACGATTTTTTTCTGCTGATGATTGGTTCTGATTTTGGACGTAAGGGGGTGTCTCGCTCCATTAAGGCCTTGGCGAGTTTGCCCTGTGCTGTGAAAAAGAAAACCCGTCTTTTTGTGATTGGACAGGGGAAAGAGAAGAGATATGGACGTCAGGCCCGTCGGCTCGGGGTGACAGGGCAAGTGCATTTTCTTGGTGGGAGAGCGGACGTGCCTCGATTTTTTGCCGGTGCTGATCTGTTGCTTCACCCTGCTGTGTCTGAGAATACAGGTAATGTTATTGTTGAAGCAATGGTGGCAGGGTGTGCAGTGTTGGCCACAGAGGTGTGTGGCTATGGTTTTCACGTGGAAAAGGCGCAGGCTGGATGTTTACTTGTTGAACCTTTCGTTCAGCAGGACATGAATCTACGCCTTGTTGAGATGTTGCAGTCGGATCGCTTGCATTGTTGGGGACAAAAAGGTTTTGCCTATGCGGATCGCGTTGATCTCTATAGCCGGCCCCAGGCGGCGCTTGAGATTATAGAGTCTCTGGTGGCTCACAAACAGGCCGGTGGAGCATCATGAAGGATCTGGCCTTGCCGATAGAAATAACGGGCATCCAGGGGGGCCATGCTGGAGGCTCGTGGTCCCTTGTGGTGAATCGGGATTATGAAGGGTTGCTGGCGAAGCTCGGTGTTGTGTCCTTTGCTGATTTATATGACCTTGCCGGTGGTACCATTGTCAAAAAACAAAAGGATCGTTCTGTTCTGCGTTTTGAACGTGGCGGTGCAGTGTTCTTCCTGAAGCGGCATGAGCGTGAAAAACAACAGAAGGG
>JAQIBE010000116.1 GCA_027859235.1 Desulfobulbaceae bacterium | reverse complement strand
TTACATTATACATGGGCTGATTCTCCTTTTTTTGCAGCATAATGACTGCGTTTATCGTTGAGCATGATGTATATCATAGCTCGTTGAGAGAATCAGCCTTCTCATTTTACCTTACCTGGGCGTTATTCACTATTCTGCGGTTCTCTTTATTTCATCATTCAGGTAAGTGAACCTGTGAGACTCCGAAATTCGACATTCAAAATTCAATATTCGCTGTTAATCACCTTGCCCCAGGGTTAATAACAACACCTGCAACGGTTTCAATGCCCCTTCAAAATCATAGGTCCGCACCAGGGTGTCAATTTCCGCCAGAGGTTCCTGCAGCGCTGAACCCTGCATGCCCGCATTGATCTCTTCCATGAGCTGGAGCGCCTCTGTGTCACTGTTGGCAAGCAATAATTCCAGGTAAGACAGATAGGCTCCATAGTCGCCCGGGTCAATGCGGCTTTGCGGTGGCCCCTGCTTTTTCTGGGGCAGGGTCAGGCAGGGTCAACGAGGTCAATACCGTCGTTGTTGATTACGGCCAGTCCCTGAGCCAGGGTGTCGGCAGTAATGAGACTCCACGGCTGCCCCATCCCCTCCTTCAGCATCTCCTGCACCAGCCGGGCGTCACCGGGGTTATCCTCCACCAATAATATATCGATAATTTCAATGGGTAATTTAGACGCCATGCTTCTCTTCTCCTGTTGTACTCATGGTAATCATAAATATGATTACCACCTAACTTCAACCAAGTGATATGAGCATTGGTGTTTTTAACAGAGTTTCAGCGTGAACCGTAAACCGATAACTTATTGTAATAACAATAATATTGTTTGACACTCTCTAAGTTAAGGGCTTGATCCTACCCCGATATTGTGGAGTCGCAGTTAACTCGTTATATTGATAACGAAAGGAGACTCACATGGGCAAAGAAAACAGAAGAAAATATGATGCGGATTTTAAAAGAAATGCGGTTTTACTAAGTATCCAATCAGAGAAAAGTGTACGTGAAATTGCTGAGAATCTTGGTATAAAAAAGGATCTCATTTATCAGTGGCGGACGAAGCTGATGCAGAAAGGAGAATTAGCTTTTCCTGGTAATGGTGTTCAAGCTCTTACCCCAGATCAACAACGTGTAAAAGATCTTGAAAAACAGCTTAAAGATGTCGAGATGGAGCGTGACATCTTAAAAAAAGCCATGGCCATTTTCAGCAGGACACAGTGATGAATTTTAAATTTATCAAAAATAACCACTCAAGATTTACTGTGAAGAAAATGTGCCAGAATCTATCTGTATCAGAGAGTGGCTATTATCGCTGGTTAAAGGTTCCTGTGTCTAACAGAGCTAAAATTAACGCTATCCTTACATGTCGTATTGTAGAGTTGTATGAGGAGCATAATGGCATGGTTGGTAGTCCCATGCTTACAGCTGATTTGAGGGCAGAATCTAAATTTGCCAGTGTCAGTCAAAAACGTGTAGCCCGACTTATGAAAACCAAAGGGCTGCAATGCAAATATGTGAAGAAATTCAAAACCACCACAGACTCCAATCACAAGGAGCCTATAGCAAAGAATTTGCTCAATAGAAACTTCAAAGTATCCAGCCCTAATACTGTATGGGTTGGAGATATCACCTATTTAAAAGTTGGAAAAGAATGGTGTTATCTTTCAGTCTTCATAGACCTTTTCTCTCGAATTGTGGTTGGTTGGGATCTCAGTGCTACTCTTGACAGAACTTCAACCATAAAGGCCTTTAATAAAGCCTTGTTACGCAGAAATCCATGCAAAGGACTCATGGTTCATAGTGATCGAGGCATCCAGTATGCCAGCGGAGATTTCAGAGAAGTACTAAGAAAAAATAGCTGTATTCAAAGCATGAGTAGAAAAGGAAATTGTTGGGATAATGCTGTCGCGGAATCCTTTTTTCATACACTGAAAGGCCAGTATTCCAACCATACTCACTTTACAGATAGAAGATCGGCTGAGCTTGGTTTATTTAACTATATTGAAGCCTATTATAATCACCGCAGGAGACATTCCAGCAATGGCTATAAATCACCAATGATTTACGAAAAAGAAATGGAAGCAGCGGCTTAAGTTGCTTAATTATGACTCCACTAAACTGGGGTAGGATCAGCTGTTAAGAATGTTAACGAAGGCCATATTTTTTTACAACTGCTAAGAGCAACCTCCCCGCGATGGAGCACGAGGTTGTTGAAATGCAGAGCATAGGGTTTATTTTGTCATCCATGCATTCTTTCCTCAGGAATAAGAGTGTGTTTTTTGGGGAGGGTAAAAGTCAAGTTTTTCATTCACCCTGGTGAAAAAGCGCACCGCCCAGCTCGAACAGAAAAAACAGCAGATGCAGGCCTTGAATAAACAGTTTGTCGGCCGGGAGTTGCGCATGATAGAGTTGCAGGAAGAGATTGCCCGTTTGCAAAGCGAGGTAAGCGTAGACTCCGATAACGAATGATGAATAGTGAATGATGCAGGAGTGTTGAACAATATTCTATTATTTCAACAGGTTACCAGTTGCCAGTTTACGGTTTACGGTTCGTGGATGTTGACGTTATCTGATTAGTTTTACCTTGAACCGTAAACTGGCAACCGTAAACCGGAAACTGCATGAGAAAGAGTTATGGCGCTGAAAATAAGGTTGGTAAAATGACAAAAAAGAAAGGACTCTCTCCGCAGGCCCTGCTGGCGGCAGTCTTCACGTTGTCGTTGCTCTCTTTTGTGTTGGCGGCGCTGTTTCCTTCCTGGTTCTACTACACCATGGACATCGCCCCCTATCTGGTCTTTCACAATATCGCTGAGTTTTTCAGCGTTATGGTCTCGCTGGCTATTTTCAGCATGGGGTGGTTCACCTATGACCAGTCGAAGAACCGGAATGCACTCTTTTTGGCTTGCGCCTTCCTGGCCATCGGTCTGATAGATCTCCAGCATACCCTCGGTTATCCAGGCATGCCGGAATTCATAACCCAGAATTCTGCAGAAAAATCCACCCAGTTCTGGATCGCGGCCAGGATGTTTGCGGCGCTGGCGTTCCTGGCCAGCGGCTATGTGCGCCAAGGATCAGCAGGCCGTTTTCTCTCCAAAGGTTTTCTGCTCGCTGCGGCTGTCGCTGTGTCGGGCGTGGTCTTTGTCGGGGTGATTTACTTTCCGTCCTCTCTCCCCGCCACCTTTGTTGAAGGTAGTGGGCTGACTTCCTACAAGATATATGCTGAATATCTTATTATTATCCTGTTAATCCTGGCACTTCCAGTCTACTGGAAACGCTATGCGAGTACGGGCAAGAAGCTGCTCCTGTATATGATGGCGGCGCTGATTGTCTGTGTTTTCAGTGAGCTGTCCTTCACGGTGTACAAGAGCGCCTTTGACACCTATAATACCCTCGGCCATATCTACAAGATCATAGCCTTCGCCCTGATCTATTGGGGTATATATGTCTCCGCGGTCAAATTTCCTTATCTTGAACTGATGGCAGAAACAGAGAAACTCCTGGCGGAAACCGAGGAGCGCAAGCGCATTGAAACCGAGCTGATCCAGCAGCGTCATAAGCTGGAAAAGGAACGCCAATTCCTGGAGGCGGTCTTTGACAATATTGAGGAGGGGATTGTCTCCTGTGATGCGCAGGGCATCATCTCCCGCTTTAACCGGGCCACCAGGGAGTTTCACGGCCTGCCCGCAGAACCCATTCCGGCCGAGCAATGGCCAGACCATTACAACCTCTATCTCGCTGACGGCAAGACCCCCATGGTCAGAGATGATGTGCCGCTTTTCCGGGCCTTGCAGGGAGAGATGGTGCGCAATGTGGAGATGATGATCATCCCCGCCGACCAGACCACTAGGGCCAGGAGTCTTGTGGCCAACGGCCAGCCCCTGGTCTCCTCGGACGGCACCCTGCTTGGCGCTGTGGCCACCATGCATGACATCACCGCCAGTAAAGAGGCGGAACAGGCCCTGGCAACCAGTGAAGCATTCCGGCGGGCGATCATTGACAGCAGTCACGACTGTATC
>JAQIBE010000332.1 GCA_027859235.1 Desulfobulbaceae bacterium | reverse complement strand
GCGACAAATACCGCATTGATTTGAGCTGAGCAGCCTTGTCCACCCGGCAAGAAACACCAATTCAGGGGGAGTAAAATGCATCACAAAATGGCAGTCTGGCCAGGCAATCCATACCCTCTTGGCGCTACCTGGAACGGTGAGGGGGTCAACTTCGCCCTCTTTTCCGAACATGCCTCCATGGTGGAACTCTGCCTCTTTGATAAAAGGGGGCGGGCGGAAATCCAACGCATTCCCCTGGCCTGGCAGACCGACCAGGTCTGGCACTGTTACCTGCCCGAGGCACGACCCGGTCTCCTCTACGGCTACCGGGTTCATGGTCCTTATAACCCTAAAAAAGGCCAGCGGTTCAATCCAAAGAAGCTGCTTTTGGACCCATATGCCAAGGCAATGTCCGGCCAGCTGCGCTGGCACGATGCCCTGTTCGGCTACCGGGTCGGCAGCCCCCTGGATGATCTTTCCCGTGACCGACGATCCAGTGCCCCCTATATGCCAAAATGCCAGGTGATCGATTCGGCCTTCACCTGGGGTGATGACCGCCCACCCCGCACCTCCTGGCATGACACCATCATCTATGAACTGCATGTCAAAGGGTTCACCTGCCTGCATCCGCGCATCCCCAAGGAGTTGCGTGGCACCTATGCCGGCCTCTCCTCCGCCCCAGCCATTGATTATCTCAAGCGTCTCGGCATTACAGCGGTCGAGCTGATGCCGGTGCATGCCTTTGTTGATGAACGGAATCTGGTGGAAAAAGGCTTGAGCAACTACTGGGGCTATAATTCCATCGGTTTTTTTGTCCCGGAGTCGCGCTATTCGGCCTTAGACCAGATCCGCGAGTTCAAAACCATGGTAAAGATCCTGCACTCGGCCGGTATCGAGGTCATTCTCGACGTGGTCTACAACCATACCGCCGAAGGCAACCACCTGGGCCCCACCCTCTGCTTCAGAGGCATCGACAACCTTGCCTACTATCAGTTGATGCCGGATGAAAAACGCTACTACATGGACTTTACCGGCTGCGGTAACAGCCTGAACATGCGCCACCCCCGGGTCCTGCAGCTGATCATGGACAGTCTGCGCTACTGGGTCTTGGAAATGCATGTGGACGGTTTCCGCTTTGATCTGGCCTCGGCCCTGGCCCGCGAACTCCATGCCGTGGATCGGCTGGGCGCCTTTTTAGACATCATTCACCAGGATCCCATCCTTTCCCAGGTCAAGCTCATCGCTGAGCCCTGGGATATAGAGGAGGGCGGCTACCAGGTGGGAAACTTTCCCGTGGGCTGGACAGAATGGAACGGCAAATACCGGGATACGCTGCGCGCTTACTGGAAGGGGGAAGGCGGCGTCATCGGCGAGTTAGCCCACAGGCTCACCGGTTCCAGCGATCTCTACGAGCATGGAGGCAGGCTGCCCTATGCCAGTATCAACTTCATCACCTGCCATGATGGATTTACCCTGCACGATCTGGTGAGATACAATCAGAAACACAACGAGGCGAACCAGGAAAACAACCAGGATGGCGAAAACAATAACCGCAGCTGGAACTGCGGTGCGGAAGGACCATCCACGGATCCGCAGGTCAAGGCACTGCGGAATCGCCAGAAGCGCAACTTTCTGGCCAGCCTCTTTTTGTCCCAGGGGGTGCCCATGCTCATGGCCGGCGACGAACTGGGGCAAAGCAAGCAGGGCAACAACAATACCTATTGCCAGGATAACAGGCTGAGCTGGCTTGACTGGGGTCTGGATAGTGAACAGCAAGAACTGCTCGACTTTGTCCGCACCCTGATCGGTCTGCGCAAGGAACATCCCGTCTTCCGGCGCCGCCATTTCTTCCAGGGCCGTCTCATCAAGGGGGTAGGGATAAAGGATATCATCTGGCTGACCCCGGCCGGCACGGAAATGACCGATGGCGAATGGCAGCATGACTTTGCCCTCTGCCTGGGCCTCTTTCTGGCCGGGGATGCCCTGGATGAAGATGATGAAAGGGGACAACCCATCCGAGACAGCAATTTTCTCCTCTTGATCAATGCCCACCACGAACCCATTCCCTTCACCATCCCGGACATGGTCAAGGTGAAAAGCTGGCGGGTCCTGCTGGATACAGCCAAGCCGGACGTAAAAGGGAAAGGAAAGTATATCTGGGCTACCAAGGACTGCTACCCGCTGCAAGACCATAGTCTGGTCTTACTGAGGAAATCAACTGGACGGGAAACAGACAACCATGCCGGTTAGCCGCGAGCACCAGATGGAGTTCGGCTGCGTGCTCCTCCCTTCCGGCAAGGTGCGGTTCCGCCTCTGGGCACCGGCAGCGAAACAGGTTGCCCTCTGCCTTGAGCGCGACTCCCAAAAGCTCATTCTCCCCATGCAGCGCCGGAAGGAGGGCTGGTTTTTCGTGGAAACAGCGGAGGCCAGTCCAGGCAGCCGCTACTACTTTGAGCTACCCTTCGGCCTGCTGGTTCCCGATCCGGCCTCCCGTTTTCAACCCGGGGACGTACATGGGGTCAGTGAGGTGATCGACCCAAGCGATTTTCCGTGGACCGATGCGGGCTGGCTGGGGCGCCCCTGGCAGAAAGCAATACTCTATGAGCTCCATGTCGGCACATTCAGCGAGGAAGGCACCTTTGCCGGGGTGGAGCAGCATCTCGACCATCTGGTCAACCTGGGTATCACCGCCATTGAGCTGATGCCCGTGGCAGCCTTTCCCGGTCAGTGCAACTGGGGTTACGACGGCGTCCTCCCCTTTGCCCCAGACAGGAGCTACGGTCGACCTGAGGATCTCAAAAGGCTGATTGGAGCCGCCCATGCCAGAGGAGTCATGGTGCTGCTCGACGTGGTTTACAACCACTTCGGCCCGGAGGGTAACTACCTCCACTGCTACGCACCCCAGTTTTTCACTGAGCGTTATCAAACCCCCTGGGGGGCAGCCATCAAC
>JAQIBE010000331.1 GCA_027859235.1 Desulfobulbaceae bacterium | reverse complement strand
AACTCGATGATCTCCTGGCTAAACGTGCACAGGCGCGTTTGGGCGGCGGGCAGGAGCGTATTGATAAGCTCCACGCAACTGGGCGTTTTACGGCGCGGGAACGAATCGCCATGCTCCTTGATGAAGGCTCTTTTGAAGAGTTTGACATGTTCAAGAGCCATCGTTGTGTGCAGTTTGGTATGGAAGAGAAGAGCTTTCTTGGTGACGGTGTTGTTACGGGGTATGGCACGGTGGCTGGCCGTTTGGTGTATGTGTATGCCCAGGATTTCACCGTGTTTGGCGGTTCCCTGTCAGAGACCCATGCTGAGAAGATATGCAAGGTGATGGATTTTGCCGTGAAGAACGGAGCACCGGTGATCAGCTTGAATGATTCAGGCGGCGCCCGTATTCAGGAAGGTATTGAAGCCCTGGCCGGCTACGCTGAAATTTTTCAGCGTAATGTCATGGCAAGCGGCGTTATTCCGCAGATTTCTGCCATATTCGGCCCCTGTGCCGGTGGATCTGTATACTCACCCGCCTTGACGGATTTCATCGTTATGGTGAAGAAAAATTCCTACATGTTTTTGACCGGGCCCAAGGTTGTCAAGGCGGTCACCCATGAGGATGTGACGGTTGAGGAGCTTGGCGGGGCGGAAATGCATGCAGGTACCAGTGGTGTTGCTGATTATGCTGCCGATTCCGGCCCTGATGCCATCGAATATATTAAGAAACTCCTCTCCTTTCTGCCGGCAAATAATGTTGAAAGTGCCCCTGTGCAGGTGGGTGATCATGCCCCTGATCATCTTGAACCACTCCTCAATGATATTATTCCGGAAAGTTCGAATGTAGCCTATGACATGAAGCAGGTTATCCTGCATACCGTGGATGATGGCGATTTCTTTGAGATCAAGGAGAGTTTTGCCCCTAATATTATCACCGGTTTTGCCCGGTATAACGGTAACTCCGTCGGTATTGTCGCGAATCAGCCCAATTATCTTTCCGGTGTCCTTGATATTAATGCCTCGGTAAAAGCGGCACGATTCGTCCGTTTTTGTGATTGCTTTAATATCCCCGTGATTACCTTTGTTGATGTCCCGGGATTTCTGCCGGGAACCAATCAGGAGTATGGTGGCATTATTCGGCATGGGGCAAAAATTCTCTACGCCTATGCTGAGGCAACCATTCCCAAGATTACAGTGGTGACCAGAAAGGCTTATGGCGGGGCCTATTGTGTCATGAGTTCAAAGCATCTGCGTGGTGATATTAACTATGCCTGGCCCTCAGCTGAGATTGCGGTGATGGGAAGTAAAGGGGCTGTGGGAGTTCTCTATGCAAGGGAGTCCCGGAAGACAGCTGATCCTGAGCAATTTCTTGCGGATAAGGAAGATGAATATAACGATGCCATGGCAAACCCATATGTGGCTGCTAAACGCGGTTATATTGATGATATTATAGAACCGGCCCGTACCCGCTTTCGTATCATCAAGGCACTTGAAATGCTGAGAAATAAACGTGATTCCAATCCCATGAAGAAGCATGGAAATATCCCACTCTAACGATGAATTTTTCACTTGAGAAAATAAGTTTTTCTAACCTTACCAGTTCCGGATTTGATGCAATAGTCTTTAGTATTTTTGGCATGGGTATGGTGTTTGGCGGCCTTGTCTTCATCAGTCTCTACATTGCCCTGTTGCCGCGTTTACTTGCGCTTCAGGTCAAGTTTAAAACGAAGAAAAAGGCTAACCTTGATTCAGCCTCCATGCCGGAGCAGGAAGTGATTCTCGCCATTGCCACCGCCTTGCATTTAAGTCAGATTTTCCCTGAGGAAAATGCAAAGATAACCTGGAAGAGTCATGGCGATCTTGATTCACCCTGGAAAATTACAGGACGTGTGCAGGGGTTGGCTGTTCGAAGTCATGGTGGAGTTAATCGGTTGCGACGAAGATAATTCTATCTCCTTGTGCCTGCCGAAAAATATTGAATAATGATCTGAAAAATTATGCGTGAATATAAACTGGCCATAAATGGCAATGATTATACTGTGGCGATTACCTCTGTTACAGATGAAGAGGTGGTGGCGGAGGTGAATGGTGAAACCCATGTGGTTGCAATTCATGAGATTAGAAACCTGCGAACCCCCTTGGGGTCAGCAGTTCTCCCTGGGCCAACAACCTCTGCCGCTTCCGGTGCAACTGGTGCATCAGGATCTCCTGCAGGCGGGGTAACGTTAGCGAAACCATGGATGATCGTTGCGCCCATCCCCGGCCATATCATTGAGCTCTGTGTGAGTGAGGGGGAAAAGGTGCTGGCAGGTCAAAAGCTTCTCGTCCTCGAAGCCATGAAGCTTGAAAACGCAATTACAACTCTGAAGGGAGGCGTTGTGAAAAAGATCATGGTGAGTGAAGGTGATGCTGTAACCCATGGCCAGAACATGATCGAGATAGGATAACCTGTGGAACTGACAAGTTTTCTCGCAAATTCTGGCTTTGCCCATATGGGCTTTGGCAATGCACTCATGATCCTTGTCGGGCTGGTGTTTATCACCCTTGGCATTGTCAAGGATTATGAACCCCTTCTCCTGGTTCCCATTGGCTTTGGTATTCTTCTGGGGAATATTCCCCCC
Source organism: Desulfobulbaceae bacterium (assembly GCA_027859235.1). Lineage (GTDB taxonomy): Bacteria > Desulfobacterota > Desulfobulbia > Desulfobulbales > SURF-16 > JAJRUT01. Next base: position 9,163 of record JAQIBE010000331.1, on the reverse strand, counting down.
ATCGCCGGCATGCCCGTTGGCGTGTATGATGATAATTCTGTACTGTTCTTCTTATACCAGGGGGTCAGCAAGGGCATCTACCCGCCGCTGATCTTTCTCGGTATCGGCGCCATGACAGATTTCTCCACCATGCTGTCGAACCCGAAGCTCATATTGCTTGGGGCCGCCGCCCAGATTGGTGTTTTTCTCACCTTTATGGGGGCCATTGTCCTCGGTTTTACCGTTCAACAGGCCGGTGCCATCGGCATCATTGGCGGTGCTGACGGGCCAACCGCCATCTTTCTCGCCTCCATGATCGCCCCTGAACTTCTCGGTCCCATTGCCATTGCGGCCTATTCATACATGGCTCTCGTTCCAGTTATTCAGCCGCCCATCATGAAACTCCTTACTACTAAAAAGGAGCGTTTGATTCACATGAAACCGCCGCGTACGGTTTCCCGCAGGGAAAAGATTATCTTCCCTATTGTGGCTTTTTTGATTTGTGCCTTACTGGCCCCCGGTTCCATGACCCTGCTTGGCATGCTGTTCTTTGGTAATCTCCTGAAAGAATCCACTGTCACTGAACGGCTGGCGAATTCTGCCCGGCACTCCATGATCAATATTGTCACGATTCTCTTGGGCCTTACGGTTGGCGCCTCAACTCAGGCCCAGGTGTTCCTGACCCCCCAGTCCATGATGATTTTTGTACTCGGCGCACTCTCCTTTGTTGTGGCTACTTCAGGGGGTGTATTGTTTGCAAAATTCATGAATCTCTTTTTAAAGGATAAGATCAATCCTCTGATCGGTGCCGCCGGTGTTTCTGCTGTGCCTGATTCTGCCCGTGTGGTTCATGCTGTCGGCCAAAGAGAGGATCCTACAAACTTTCTTCTCCCCCATGCCATGGCCCCAAATGTTGCAGGGGTCATTGGTTCAGCCATCGCTGCCGGTGTACTCTGGTCTGCCTTGGGTAATTTCTGAAAGGGGGGTGGGCGGTTAGCTCCAGCTGCGTTATTGCTTCGGCAATTAACTACTTGAATTTTAAGAAATTAATAATCAAACAATTAGCCACAGAATCCACAGAGATAGCGTAGACTTCGAAATACAGAAGTTTTTGTCCGTGTTTTCTGTGGCTAAAAAAAATAATATTTAGATTAATTGAATAACAGGAGATGGGAAGTCAGCATTGATGATGGCTAATCTCTCAAAAACTGACTTCCGGATAAGATATTAATTCACTTCAACGATTTCAATATCAAAGACTAAGGTCTTGCCAGCCATGGGATGATTCACATCCATGGTTATATTTTCATCACCGATATTAACGACAGTTGCAGGTATAGGCTGGCCGTCTTTATTGGTAAGCTGTAACTGCAGTCCCATCTCAAGTTCCATGTCTCCCGGGAAGCTGGTGCGGGGCAGATCAACGACCATTTCTTCATTCCGAAGGCCATAGGCATCTTCAGGGGGTAGGGTGATCTGTTTTGCTTCCCCAACCTCCATGCCCACTACAGCTTCATCAAATCCTTTGATCATCTGTCCAGCACCCACTTCAAAAGACAGCGGCCCTCTTTCCCGTGATGAGTCAAAGGTTTCTCCATCTTCAAAGGTGCCGGTATAGTGTACTGAAACATTGTCGTTATGTTGAATAGCCATTGGGAATTTCCTTGGTTGAATTTAAAAGGGAAAGCTACCATTTTTAGATAATAATCGCAAATAAAAGGGGGAATTGTTAAGGTTGCTAGGTAGGTTGTATTTAAAATCTCAAAATTTATATTTAACCGGAATGGGTGATTTCTATTCTGGGTAAAGGCTGCAGAATCATGACGACAATGAAGAAAAAGAAGAAGACTTTTGAACAAAAAATTTACCACAATTGGTGTAAGTCTTGCGGGATATGCGTCGCTCTCTGCCCCAAGAAGGTCTATGACAAGAATGAAACGGGCGGGCCAGTGGTTGCCCGTGCAGATGATTGTATCGGCTGTTTGGTTTGTGAGCTGCATTGTCCTGATTTTGCTATTTCCATCACTGAACGTGTTGCAGCTAAAGATAAGAGTGCAGCATAATAAGAGTTGTTGTTCTGCCATTACTAGTCGTTCAATTAAATTTGCCACTTGGTATTAATCCATGCAGAGTTCTTCCGAAGATCAGAGTCAAAAATATTTGCTCCAGGGTAATGAGGCCATTGTTGAGGGCGCCCTTGCCGCAGGCTGCCGTTTTTTTGCCGGGTATCCGATTACGCCTTCCTCTGAGATCGCGGAAATCATGAGCCGCAAGCTGCCGACCTTAGGTGGTACCTTTATTCAGATGGAAGATGAAATTGCCTCCATGGGTGCCATTGTCGGAGCCTCCCTTGCCGGTGCTAAATCATTAACAGCTACCTCCGGCCCTGGGTTTTCCTTAATGCAGGAAAATCTGGGTTACGCCTCCATGACAGAGGTGCCGCTGGTTGTGGTTAATGTCATGCGCGGCGGCCCCTCCACAGGACTCCCTACAAGTCCTTCCCAGGCCGACGTCATGCAGGCGCGCTGGGGAACCCATGGGGATCATGCCATTATTGTCCTTGCTGTATCGTCCGTGGCTGACTCCTATGAGATTACGATTCAGGCCTTTAATTTGGCAGAGAAATATCGTACCCCTGTCATTTTGCTTTCCGATGAGATTGTCGGCCATACAAGAGAGGTTATTTCACTGCCTCCCGATCAACCTGTTCCCATTTTTAATCGTATTAAACCAAGTGTGCCGCCTGAATGGTATCTGCCCTATGAGGATAACAGCCGCGGCGTTCCACCCATGGCAGATATTGGTTCTGGCTACCGCCATCATGTGACAGGCCTTATGCATGATGCGAAGGGGTTTCCCAACTTCAGTCCAGGAGTGACCGGCGGATTTCTTAAGCGCCAGTATCGCAAGTTGGCCAATGGTGCGGATGAAATTCAAATGACGAAGCAGTTTATGCTGGATGATGCTGAAGTGGCGATCATTACCTATGGTTGTGTGTCCCGTTCTGCGATTCGTGCGGTGAGAATGGCCCGGGAGCAGGGAATTAAGGCTGGATTCCTGCAGCTTGTTACCCTGTGGCCCTTTCCCAAGAAGGCCGTTGATGCGGTGTGTCGCCGCTGTCGAGCTGTTCTGGTGCCTGAAATGAATATGGGACAGATGGTGAGAGAGGTCAGAGCAGTGAATCAAAATGCCACTCTCGAACAGTTGAACCGCTTTGATGGGGGATTTATTACCCCGGCAATACTGTTTAGAAAATTGATGAGTTTATAAGCATCTTTAATGTTGGAGTCGATAATGGTTGAGCACGCCGCAAAAGTACGTCATGATTTCCTGCGCCATGATATGAATTTCCCCCATGTCTGGTGTCCTGGTTGTGGTCTGGGAATTGTCCTTGGCTCCCTCATTCGCGCCACGTCCAGTTTGAATATTCCCCAGGATGATCTGGTTCTGGCCTCTGGTATCGGTTGTACCGGGCGTATGTCGGCCTATGTGGATTTCAATACCCTGCATACGACCCACGGTCGGGCCTTAACCTTTGCCACCGGCATTAAACTGGCTAAACCGAATTTGACTGTCATGACCGTGATGGGGGATGGCGATGCCACCGCCATTGGTGGCAATCATTTCATCCATGCGGCCCGCCGTAACCTCAATATCACCGCCATTATCGTCAATAATATGATCTATGGTATGACTGGTGGTCAATATTCACCCACAACACCTTATGGTTCTAAGGCTACAACAGCGCCCTATGGTCATGTTGAACAGGCCTTTTCCATAGCTGAACTGGCTGTTGCGGCCGGGGCGTCCTATGTCGCGCGCGGCACCGTGCATCATGTTCCGCAGCTGGATGGACTTATAAAAGGCGGCATTCAAAAGAAGGGTTTTTCTGTAATAGAAATTATGTCTAATTGTCATACCTATTATGGCCGGCAGAATGGTTTGAGTGACCCTGTGGAATATCAGAAATATTTTAAGAAGAACGCGGTGAGTGTAAAGAAGGCTGCCGAGATGTCAGCTGCTGAGATGGAGGGTAAATTTTCCATTGGCGTCCTCGCCGATATTGAACAGCCCGCTTATGTGGAGGAGTATCAGCATATCCGGGATAATGCCTGTAAGGAAATGGCTGAGAAGGGTGAAAAGAAGGGCGGTGATTGTGCTCAAGAACGTCGCGATGAAATGTAGTCTCGTAACTTTTTTAATCGTATGTTGAAACGCAAGTCAAAGAGTGAGTATGTGATGAAAAAAGAACGATATGAAATGCGCTTTTGCGGTTCCGGCGGACAGGGTGTTATTACAGCTGCTGTGATTTTTGCGGAGGCAGCTGGTGTTTTCGGTGATTATTATGTCTGCCAAACTCAGAGTTATGGCCCCCAATCCCGTGGCGGGAGCTCTAAGGCCGAGGTCATTATTTCAACCAAGGAAATTGATTACCCGAAGGTGGTTAAAATGGACTGTTTCTTGGCTATGAACCAGACTGCCCTGGATGCCTTTTTCTCTAATTTTGAGACGGATGGTTTACTCATTGTGGACTCTACCTTCGTTGAGCAGGTGCCAACGAGTGGTGCAATTTCCTTACCTTTCACGGAAATTGCACGTGAACTTGGCAAGGAAATTGTTGCGAATATTGTGGCACTTGGTGCGATTGGTTATTTATCCGGTAAGGTATCCATGGAGAATCTTGAAAAAGCAGTGATCGCCCGTGTTCCTGAAAAATTCAGGGAATTAAATATAGAGGCGTTACATGCAGGTATTGAACTGGCTAAAAATGTAAATGTTGATAATTTGAGTCACTCGCCTTCACTGGATGATATTTATGGGCATACTGATTAACTAGTTAGGCCTTCATCTTTGCTTAGTCTTCTGGCCATTTTGGAACTAAGGTTACCGGCGTGCCACTGCCGAGTTGAAGACTATCCAATTGGTTAAGCTTGTTGTGGATAATGATCTGCTGGAGGGTCTGAATATATTTCTCGCCTCTCTCGGAATATCGATCCAGTCCTTGGGCCAGATGAAAACCGTTTAAGGGTTTACCTTCTGCACGCAGTTCCGCCCTTAGTCTGCGAAATTTTTCATACGCCTTGTTAGAATTTAAATTTTTGGCGAAGGCAAAGGTTGATTTCAAAGGTGTTGCATAATCCGCAATCCTGTAATCACCCATATTGCCCCGTTGATCCGCAGGGGTTATGCCGCTTCCCCATCGCCATTGTCCGTACAGCGAGTTGCCCTCCATGGCAAATCTTGAGGTTGCATAAGCACTTTCGTAAGCGGCTTGCCCTAATGCCATGGATATGGGGATTTCGTCTACACATGCCAAGAGTTTGTTAAAGAAGATGTCATTATACGTAGTTGCCTGGTTACGTTTAATGACGCGATAGGTCTTAGCCTGTTGTTGGAGCCATTGAGCATCTTTGCTGCTCATTATCTGGCCGGCAAGAGATTGAGCCTTTAACCTGAGAATTCGCTGCCGGTCATTGGCAATAAATTCATTGACGTGCAGGATGAGGGGAAGCATGGTGCGAAAGAACAGGTCTTTTTTGAACGAAACAGATTCATTGTCAGCCCATTTACTGACAATATTAGCCAGATAAATGCGCGGGACATCTACTCGGCCTTTCCTCAGGTTGGTCATGGTGAAACCTGTTTTCTCATAATAATCCCAAACAGCTTTGGCTGATGAGACGTGGAGAACTTTGGCAGTTAGTTGATCTTCACCAGGGACCTTGCCCCTGGTGTCGGTCAAAGGAATGGTCTCCCCGGTTTGTTCATGGGGTCTATTCTGCATGGTCACATAAATGGCGACAGCTAGAACAACGAATCCTGTTGATAAACCAAACCATTGTAGTATGTATGATGTTCTGGATTTGAGCATATTCGGTATATACCATATATTGGCTGGTTGGACAATTTCACCCTTTGACTGGTCTGCCCCTTTGCTGAGAACAAACCCCTTGCAGTTGCCTTAAATATCAGGCATAGAAGGGGTTACCCCTTTATTCTACTATTTATATATGATGCGAATCCGAATCCCCTTTTTATTATATAGTTATATTGCCACCGAGATCCTTGCGCCTTTTTTTGCCAGTGTTATCATCATCAATGGTATCTTTTTTCTGGCAAAGTTAATCCCGTTCCTCAATGTTGTTTTCGACCTCGGTGTTGGGTTTCGTGATTTCATCCGCTTGTTTTCGTTTTTTTTCCCCAATATGCTCCTCTACTCCCTGCCAATGGCATCCATGATGGGGGTAATCATTGCCTTTACCCGGCTTTCTAATGATAGTGAAATCCTTGCCTTAAAGGCCTGTGGTGTAAGTAATGCGCGAATGTTCACGCCTGTTATTCTCGTGGCCTTATCCACGGCCTTGTTAACGGGTTTTGTGGCGGTGAAGTTGATTCCTGCCGGAGAACAGTCCCTCAAAAAAATCATGTTTCAACTTGTCAAAGACAAGGTTGGCAAAACCATGAGTGAGAATAAATTCTCCGAGAATATGGGCTCCTTCGTGGCTTATGTTGAGGATGTTGATAAGGAGAGTGGTCTATGGTCTGGGGTGTATGTGGCAGATATGCGGTTTGACGGTATTCCGCTGATTACAATCGCTCAATCAGGCTACCTTGAGGCTAACGAAGAAGATTTAACCCTCTCTCTTGTTTTCAATGACGGAAGTCTGCATCGGGTGGATGAACGGGATAGTCAGACCATTACCTTTTCACGATATGAATTGGATATTCCTCTTTATTCAGCGGATATCGGTGCAACCGGGAACCAAAAGGCTGGTCGAAAAGGCATGACCATGCAAGAGCTCCAGGAAAATGCGAACCTTTTAGGTGTCACCTCAAAGGGTGGACGGGATTTGCTGATTGAATTTCACAGACGTCTTGTGCTGCCAGCAGGTTGTTTTATTTTGACCTTGCTTGGCCTGCCTCTGGGTTTGAGTGCCGGTACAGGGAAAAAGGCGATTGGGATACCCCTCGGTTTAATGTTCTTTGTCTTGTATTATGTCTGCTTTTCATATGCCAATGTGCTGGCAGAAGAACAGGTTTTACCCGTTATGTGGGCCATGTGGTTGCCTAATATTATCTTTAGTGTTTTGACAGTTAGGTTTCTTGTCCGTTCGGCACAGGATAAGCCTTTATATCTGCTTTACTTCTTCTCCGATCTTGCCGCGCAGATTATGTCTGTTTTCTCTAAGAAAAAAATAGACATAATAGACAGTTCTGATCAGCAGGACTAGTTCACTACCTATGAAGCAGTGGTTCGCTAACCACCTTGATGACAAAACCGTAACACGTTATATTCACCCTTAAATTTTAGCTCAAAACAAATTATGAACAATCCTCTCGTCCTATCCTTATTTGGAATTATTGTTGGCATCGGCGCATCCTTCACAGGACTCGGTGGAGGCTTTCTGGTCGTCCCTCTGCTGTTATTTCTTGGCTATACATCGCAAAAGGCTGTGGGAACGTCTTTTGTAACGATTCTTGTCATTGCCATATCAGCACTTGTGGCGCATAGCAAATTGGCCAATATTGATTATCGGGCCGGACTATTTATTGGTTGTGGAGGTGTTGTTGGTGCCCAGATCGGCGCAAGATTTGTGGAGCAAATATCCACAGGGAGCTTCAAAAAAATATTTGCAGGTGTACTTGTTGCTCTGGCATGCCTGTTATTTTTTCAAAAATAACAGCAGCTCGCAAGAACTATGTGAGCACCTAAGGTAAGTAACTACCATGGAAATGGTGCTAAATCTGAACGCCATGGGGTTATGAATTTCGACCAGGCACGGAATTGGTCAAGATGCTATAATTAAATAGCGGGGAAATGACGGCACCGCTTTTTAATGGATATGCAAATGGTAATAATGGCTGGATTTGCTACTGCACGTACCATTAGAAAATTAGAACAAGAAACTGGACTTACAGAGACACCTTTCAGCGCCGTAACTGCCTACCACTCAGAAGAATCAAAATACGCATGTATTAATTCAGGAATGGCTACATACATTCCGAAACCCGTGGTCATTCGCCAGCACCGCTCCCGCTACGACCAGATCAACACCTACTCATTTTTAATTCCCGGCAGGTTGATTGCAGAAGACCCTTATTGTCAATCTGTATTGTTGCGACTGGAAACTGTGCAAAGGGGAATATGTGCAGGGAAAGAAACAGGAGCCGTGTACGAGACCCGTACGCACGGTTATGTGAGAGGGGTGAGGTGAGAATAATTAACTCACCTCACCCTGCTCGATATTTAAAAAACTAAAATTTAATCTAGGTCAGGAAAATTGGCATCAATACCTTTATTCCAAGTGGCAATATTTTCCTTTTGCGATTCAAGAAGGGCGGATGTATCACCTTCAATAATGATGTTCTCTATGACATCACCCTGGGCAATAGAGTTTACCACGGCCATATCAGCGTCCGAGACCACCGCACCAAATACCGCATGTTTGCCGTCAAGCCATGCACAAGGCACATGGGTGATGAAAAACTGGCTGCCGTTGGTACCGGGGCCGGCATTGGCCATGGAGAGTTTGCCTGGCGCATCGTGGGTCAGGCTCGCATCAAATTCATCTTCAAAGCGGTAACCAGGCTCACCCGTTCCTGTTCCCAGGGGGCAGCCGGCTTGGACCATAAAGTCGTTGATAACGCGGTGAAAGTTTAAACCTTTATAAAAATTGCGCTGGGCAAGATTAACAAAGCTTGCAACGGTCATGGGTACTTTATCAGCGAAAAGGGTTAGGTGGATGTCCCCCTTTGCTGTTTTTAAAACTGCGGTGAGTTGCTGGTCTGACATAATATAGCCTCATAAGTAAGTGTTGTATGATTTTGATTGGCATTGTTCTTACCCTAAAAAGAGAATAAAGGCAAAAATATGGTTCTCGAACACCACACAACAAAGATGTGTGGCTGGAATGAGGGGGAGGATGCCCTGTTAATACTTCTTCCTATATGGTTTCCGCTGAGTATTGGGCTTTCTTCCCTGGTTGAAGGGCTTTTTCTTAATGGTGACCTTGGGTGGTTCGACAAGTAACGCATCTTCCGGGTAGATACACTTAAGTTTTTGTTTCCTGGATTCAAGTGATAAGTGCATAACCCATTAATTTTCTGACATTCACGCCGGTAAGTTTTTCAAATACTTCATAGGGCGTTTTGAACTTGAGACATTTTCTAGGTCGGCTGTTAA
>JAQIBE010000238.1 GCA_027859235.1 Desulfobulbaceae bacterium | reverse complement strand
AAACGTCTCATGCCGGATGCGGAGTTCACGATCATTGACCAGGACAGCCTTATTTCTTACGGCGGCTGCGGTATCCCCTATTATGTTTCCGGCGATGTTGCGGATGAGGACGAGCTTCGCAAAACCAGCTTCCACATGACCCGCAATGAAGATTTCTTCCTCACGGCCAAGGGGGTGCATGTCCGCACCCTGACCCGTGCCTTATCTATTGATAGAAAAGAGAAATGCGTGCATGTGGAAGATGTCAAAACAGGCGCAAAAGATTCCGTCCCCTACGATAAACTGGTTATCACAACCGGTTCAAAGCCCTTTGTCCTCCCCATCCCCGGTGCTGATCTTGACGGGGTCTACACCATCAGCGACCTGCATAAGGCCATCGACATCAAGCAGCAGCTGGCCACAGGCAAGATTGGCAAGGCTGTGGTGATCGGCGGCGGCGCCATTGGCCTTGAAATGGCCGAGGCCTTTGCTGATCTCTGGGGCGCTGAAACCTCCGTTCTTGAATTCATGCCGCAGCTCCTGCCCCGCATTGTTGACCCGTGGTTTTCCACCATGCTCATCAAGCACATGGAATCCATGGGCGTTGACATTTTTACGGGTGAAGGGGCCACTGAAATTATTGCCGGTGAAGACGGCAGGGCCTGCAAGGTTGTTACGCCAAATCGTACCCTTGAAGCGGACATTGTTATTATGGCCACCGGCGTTCGTCCCCGGGCTGAGCTGGCCGAAGACGCAGGCCTCCTCGTTTCACCCTTCGGCATTGTGGTGAACGACCGTCTGCAAACCTCTGACCCGAACATCTACGCGGCCGGTGACTGTATTGAAGTGACCCACATGGTTTCCGGGCAGAAGTTCATGGCACCCCTCGGCTCCCTGGCCAACCGTGAGGGGCGCATTGTCGGCGACAACCTCGCCGGCATCCCAACCACCTACCCCGGCGCCATGGGCAGTTTCATCATGAAGGCCTTTGAGCGCTGTATCGGTGCCACAGGACTTTCACTGGAATCAGCACGGGCGGCAGGGTTTGATTGTGATGCGGCCATCACCGTACCTTCTGACCGCGCCCATTTCTTTCCAACAGAGGCCAAGATCCCGCTACAGATCGTCTTTGACAAACGGACCAGACGCGTCCTCGGCGTCCAGGGTTTCGGCCCCATGACCGATGCGGTTCTGTCCCGAATTGATACCTCGGCGGCCCTTATTGCTAAACAGGGCACCATCGACGACTTCAGTATCTGTGAAATGGCCTACGCGCCACCCTTTTCCACCGCCCTTGACGCCCTCAATGCCGCAGCCAATGTTGCCGACAATATGCAGATGGGCCGCCAGCATAATGTTTCAGTGCCGGCATTCATGGACTGGATGGAAGACCATGCCAGTCAGCCGGACTGGGCTGCCCTGGATATCCGCCATCCCAATGAAGTTGCCCCGTTCAAGGAAAAATTTGGCAAGGCCTGGATTGACATTGTCTATAATGAAATACGTGAGAAATATGAATCCCTGCCAAAGGATAAAACTCTCATCATCATCTGTGATGCCGGAACCAGATCCTACGAAGTGCAGGTCTTCCTCGCGGCTGCGGGCTACACAAACACCCTGGTCCTGGGCGGCGGCTTCAATCTGATTACCCGTCTTGAACCGGAATGGTGGCCAAGCAAATAGGTTTTCCAGTTTTTTCATTAAATTTAATATGTAGAGGGGGATTTTCACATTTCCTCTCGTTTCCAGTATTTGCACAGCCAACGCTCTACATTTCAACGTTTAATGTTGAGTGTTGGCCGTGCAGTTTTTTTCACCTCGGCGCAACAATGAAGCTAAAAGTCCATTCTCGACCCTCATTGATTTCTGCCTTTTTTTTGATCTTTCTGCTCCTCACCCCTTTTTCACCGGCAATCGCCAGCCAGACCAACATCAACACCGCCACAAAACAAGAGCTGCTAACCCTGCCATATATCGGTGAAGCGAAAGCCGCAGCCATCATCAGCCATCGTCAGCTCCATGGCCCCTTCACCTCCCCCCAGGACATTCAAGATGTCCCCGGCATCGGTGAAAAATCATTCCTTATCCTAGAGCCGCTCATTGGAGTAAGCAACTCCCCTTCACAAGCTCATAGTGAGCAAACTAGGCCCACCTCAGACCAGGAAGACCCGCAAGCCGCTGCCCAGGCGATTCGCACCGGTCAGATCATGATTCTCACCAATCAGCAATACCTGCCCATGCTGAAGGACTTCATCCACAACGCCCAGCATCGTATTGACATTGGCATGTATATTTTTAAGGTGGGAACATCAGATTCCAACGGGCCGCGCCAGATAATGAATGAACTTATCCGCGCCCGGAAACGGGGAGTCAAGGTCAGCGTTGTCCTTGAAAACTCAAGCTACAGCGATTCACTCAACGAGGACAATGGTCGGGTTGCGCGAATCCTGGGCAAAAACCATATCACGGTTAAATTTGATTCATTGAAACGCACCACCCACACCAAGATCGTCCTCATTGACGGCCGCTTTGCCTTCATCGGTTCCCACAACTTTACCCATTCCGCCCTCACCCAGAATAACGAAATCACCCTCCTCCTTGACAACCCAAGGGTGGCCCGTGATATCCAACAATACCTCACCAAGATACGCTGATGCCATCTCTCACCAAGGCTTACAACCATCTCCAACAGGGAGAACTACACGAGGCAAGCGCCATCTTACAGGCATTCCTTGACCAGAACCCCGGTGACAGCCAGGCCTGTTACCTCCTGGGTATCACCGTCCTGGAGCAGGGGGATGAGGAGAGCGCCATGGATCGGTTCAAAGAAACCATCAATTTGGCCCCTGAAGCCACGCCTGCCCATTACAACCTTGGCATTTTATATTATAATCGCGGCGACTTCCGCGCTGCCCAATCCGCCTATGCAAGGGCAGCAGAACTTGCGCCCGAGGATATGGATATCCGCTTTAATCTCGCCCTCACCTATAAACAACTGGGGCAGCTCACCCAGGCCAAAGAACTCTTTGCCCACATCCTGGCCATCACCCCAGACGACACGGACACCCTGTACAATCTGGCCAACACCGAGCAGCAGCTCCACAACAGCCAGCAGGCCATACTACTCCTGGAAACCCTCCTGCAATATGAACCGGAACGGTTATCGGCCCTCAACAACCTGGGCTATCTCTACCATAAAGAGGGGGAGAACAAAAAAGCCATTCCCGTGTACCAGTCCCTCATCAAAAACAACCATAATGTTATGGCAGCCAAACACCTCCTGGCCTCATTGACCGGCATAACAACAGCCCAAGCCCCTGCCGCCTATGTCAAGGATGTTTTTGATCAGTTTGCCGACCATTTTGATGCCAGTCTGCAGCAGAAACTGGGATACAACACCCCAACACTGCTCAGACAACTGCTTCGCACCGTTCAGCCCCAGGCACAGTTCAAACACGGACTTGATCTGGGCTGCGGCACCGGGCTCTCAGGTGAAACCTTCACCGACTGCACCACCATTTTGACCGGTATCGACCTCTCCCCCAAAATGCTTGACCAGGCAAGGGAAAAAAACCTGTACACCGAGTTACATGAGAGTGATCTTGTCCCCTTCATCCAGTCAGCCGAAGCAGCGTACGACCTCTATATCGCGGCCGATGTCTTCGTCTACATCGGCGATCTCAGACCCATCTTCACCTCTATTGCCAGGCAAGAGAACCTTAAAACCTTCATCTTTTCCACGGAACATGCCGCCCAGAACTACATCCTCAAACCCACAGGACGCTATGGCCACTCAACGAGCTATATCCATGACCTTGCCAAGGAATGCAACTTCACCATACTGACCCATGAGTCTGCACCAATCCGCAAGGAGGGATCTGCATGGATTAACGGTGAATTATATATTTTATCGAGTCTGTAGGTTAATTAGTTTATGATTGCTCAGGAGGTCGTATCCTTAGGCTATGAGTAAACAAGAAAAGCGATGCACCCGACCTAATCCATCTACAGACTAAGCCCCTAAGCACCTACATAACAAGGAGATCAGCATGAAAGTTATCGCATTTAACGGTTCCCCTCGCAAACAGGGTAATACCCGGATTCTCATCGATACGGTTCTGGCAGAGCTGGAAGATCAGGGAATTACAACAGAGGTTATCCAGCTTGGCGGCAAAGAAATTCGCGGCTGTCTGGCCTGCATGAAATGTCTGGAAAACAAGGACGGCAAATGCTCAAACAACAAGGACATCATCAACGAATGTATTGGTAAAATTATGGAGGCAGACGGTGTCCTCATTGGCTCTCCCACCTATTTTACCGACGTCTCAACTGAAGTCAAGGCCCTTATTGATCGGGCAGGCTTTGTGGCACGGGTCAACGGGAGCATGTTCAAGAGGAAGGTGGGTGCAGGAGTGGTTGCCCAGAGACGAGGTGGAGCCATCCATGTCTTTGATACCATCAACCACCTGTTCACCATTTCTGAAATGATCATCCCAGGCTCCAATTACTGGAATTTTGGCGTTGGCCTGAAAGAAGGGGATGTAAGAGATGACAAGGAAGGCATGGAATCCATGCGCATTCTTGGAGAAAACATGGGATGGTTATTGAAAAAGATTAACCGTTAAACACAAAAGGTATCCGCAACTAAGCAGTTGTGCAAAAATAGCATAGCCTGCGAGATGTCCATAGCCGCAGAGGGGGGAGGTGTAAAGAAATTGATCCAACGGAGTCTACGCTTACCTGGTCAACATTCTTCACACCCCCTAACTTGCGGGTACCTTTTTTTTCACAGTGAACAACTACTCTTCAAGCTGGCCCCCCTTAGCACAAGCATGGTCGCCTGGCCGGGATCAACAATTACACCATGCAGCCCACAGGTTCGCGACACAAGGGGAGACTAGCCAAGCGCCTCATCAATAAGCTTTTCGTCAACATCATCCGAGATGATAACCTTGCCGATTTGCGTGGGCAGGACAAAGAAAGGTTTGCCGCCCACGGTCTTCTTGTCTGTTTTCAAAAAACCCTTCATTTGCCCGCGGTCAAGCTCAGCAGGAACCGCAACAGGCAAGCCATAATCCACTAAAAGATCACGAACCTTCGCGGCCCGCTCGGCGGTCAGAAAACTCTTGGCTACAGCAATTGAATTCACTGCAACCATACCAATACTCACCGCACTACCATGGGCAATGGTAAAACCAGAAGCGGCCTCCACGGCATGCCCCAGGGTATGTCCATAATTTAAAATCCGCCGCAGATCAGCCTCACGCTCATCTTGAGCCACCACCTCAGCCTTGATGGTACAGCAATGGGCAATGACCGCCTCCACAATGGGCATATCTAAATCAAGGATACCCCTGCGGTTGGTAACCAGAAAATTAAAAAAATTGGCGTCATAAATAACCCCGTACTTAATAACTTCAGCCAGTCCATTCAATAACTCCTCACGGGGGAGCTCTGTGAGGACATGGGGATCAATCAACACATGTTGAGGCTGATAAAAACACCCCACCAGATTCTTACCCTCGGGAATATCAACACCTGTTTTCCCGCCTACAGAGCTGTCAACCTGGGCTAAAAGCGTTGTGGGGATCTGGATAAAGGGAATTCCCCGCATATAAACAGCAGCAACAAAACCCGTAATATCACCTGTCACACCACCACCAAGGGCAACAAGGGCATCTTTGCGGTCAACCCCACGCTGCGCTAAACCACTGGTCAAATCAGCAATAGTCTGCAAGTTCTTATTCGCCTCTCCATGGGGAAAGGTAATAAGCTCAACCGACAACCCACTTTCCTCCATCGACTCGACAACCTGCTGGCCAAAAAGAGCCGCCACCCTGTCATCAGCAATAATAATATATCGTTTGCCGATCTGCTGCAGCTTGAGTTCATTACCAATTTCTGCAAGCAATCCTTCTTTAATCGTAATGGGATATGATCTCTCGCCGAGTCCGACCTGTACCTGTTTCATAATTGTTCCCACAAAGAAGAGAGGCACTGTGCGCAATCAGCACCCGAATATTTAATAAGCAATTTTCATCATTGTAACATTAAAATGATGGCCATATCCATACCATATCCCATTATTCCTTGGCATATATTTAACCGAAACGCACCTCTCACTTGACAATGGGACGAGAAGTGGCCAAAATTAATTATAAGGTACCATCTCCGCTATTTACTTTTCACAGGAATCCCCCCATGGCAGAAACGACAATGAAGGAAACGACAATGAAGGAAACATCGCAGAAAATCGGCCAGGCCCTGGCTCGCTCTTCTCATAAATTTGAAGAGGCTAGCAAAAAGGCACAGGATAAAATGGGAGACGTTGTCGATACGGTTTCCCAGAAAGCCAAAGATGTCATGCACACCCTTGGCAAGATAGAGGAGGACACGAGCGCACCAAGCTGTCCATTCCGAATCAACACTGGCAAATCGCTGGAAGGACAGATAGGCGAAACAGCTGGGGTTATTTATGAATATTTAACAAAAAATAACACGGTACCCACCTCAAGACTCGTCAACGCCGTGATGCGCCAGAGACAACATACCCAGGCGAATGTCTACGCGGCCCTGGGCTGGATGATGCGGGAGGAAAAACTTGAATTTACAGAAGACGGCGCCATGGTGAGATTACGCTGAGAAGCTCCATCATCCACACCTGTTGCAGACAATAAAGACGTCCCTACCGCTCATCAAAAAGCAAAAAAAAAGGAGATACCCTAGGGGCATCTCCTTTTTTTATCATACCCGTCAAAAAATGGCGGGCATCAGAACTGAACTGACAACGAATTACATAACGTCGCCGGATGCAGCACCTTGCATCTTAACTTCAACCTTCTCGGTTAAACTTGCATAGTAAACCTTAAGGTGGTCAAGAACTTCCTCACGACCAAAGTGATCAACAATATCAGCACCTTCAGAGAGTGCCTTACGCAGCTTGGTACCGGAAAGAATTACGCGGAATTCTTTATCATGAGGACAGGTACGCAGGGAAGCCATGCCGTCACACTTGGTACAGTAGAAGGTCCAGTCAATCTTCATTGGCTTACAAAGAAGATCTTTAGCATCATCACCAGTGGTAGGGATCTTGTCGAAAATGGTTTGAGCTTCGAACAAGCCGTAGAAGTCACCAACACCAGCGTGGTCACGACCAATCAACATATTGTTAACGCCGTAGTTTTGACGGAAGGTAGCATGCAGGAGACCTTCACGAGGACCGGCATAACGCATATCAAGTGGGTAACCAGCATTGATGATGTTTTCGCGTACGAAGTATTTATCAATGAGGATCTCGATTGCTTTAACGCGAGTCTTGGCAGGGATATCACCTGGCTTCAAGTTACCAATGAGGGAGTGAATCAAAACACCGTCACAAACTTCAATGGCAATCTTACCAAGGTATTCATGGGAGCGATGCATTGGGTTACGAAGCTGGAGTGCAGCAACGTTAGACCAACCGCGCTCTTCAAACATGGCACGAGTTTCAGCAGGTTTCAGGTAAACGCCTGGGTATTCTGCAGGATACTCGCCTTCAGAGAGAACTTTTACAGGACCGGCGATGTTAACATCTTTCTGGGCCATAACCATGATAACGCCTGGATGATCTTCAAGGGCAATCTTCCAGAAATTTCCATCGACAGACTCTTCGCCTTCGCCCATGAATACTTTCTCGCATTCCCACTTCTTGTCATCTTCAGACATGGCGAATTTTTCTTCAACTTTCATAGTGGCCATAAGCTCACCATTAGTATAAAGAGCAACTTCTTCACCATCGCCAATTGAATCAGCAGTAGCTTGATCAATATCGAGGGTTATTGGTACAGGGAAAAAGGTTTTATCTGCCATCTGAAAGTTCTCACAAACGCCTTTCCAGTCAGCCTTACCCATGAAACCGGTCAGTGGAGAAAAACCACCGATACCCATCATAATGAGGTCGCCTTTTGCACGATCACTAACATCAATGCGCTTCATGCCTGCTGCTTTTTTGATCTCTGCCTCTTTGCTTGCGCCTTCAAGAAGTGCACAAACTAAGCCTTTACCACCATGTGGTGCAACTAATTCTGCCATGGGATTGTCTCCGTAAAAATATTAATAATGAAATTCAAGATACCCCTTTCCCTAAAAAAGCAAAAGACGCTCTCACTTAAACTAATCAGAAACTCATAACTAAATACGATTCCGAGATTAACCTCTATTCATTTTCGCTGAAATATATATAGTTAGTTGGCTGGGATTGTCAAGAGAAACTTAACGGCTTTCACCTTGTTTTTCCGGTTCAAAGACATAAAAAACATTTTTAAATACGCGGCTCTCACTCACCATAAAACCACCTTGTTCAAGCAAGGAGATCTGCGCATAACCCCTATCAAGTCTCGTCCTCCGTCTCCCCAAACCCGGGCAACCTCTTCCGCCCAAACAGCCATACACCAATAATGGAAATCTCATAGAGAATAACGAGAGGAATACCCATCATCAGCTGATTAACCACATCCGGGGTGGGGGTCAGAATCGCAGCAATAACAAAAGAGATGAGGAAGGCGTATTTACGGTTTCTACGTAAGAATGGCGCATCAATAATACCTATTTTTGCAAGGATCACCATAACCACGGGTAATTCGAAAATAGTACCGAAGGCAATGAGCAGCCGCAGGGCCAGGGAAAAATATTCTTTAACCGTTGGGGTGGCTTGGAGAAAATCGGTGGAATAGCCCATGAGAAACTTGAAGGCTGGGGGAAAAACGAAATAATAACCGAAAGCGGCACCCCCCAGGAAACAGAATGAAGAGAGAAAGGTAAAGGGGAGCGCCACCTTTTTCTCATGTTGATATAAGCCTGGGGCAACAAACTTCCATGCCTGGTAAAATAGGAATGGGGAGGCTAAAAGAATGCCTGAGGCCAGGGCTAATTTTAGGTAAAAAAAAAGCCCCCTTGGTACGAGGTGTAAATGAGGCTTGAGCCTTCAGGCAAGACATTAAAGAGGGGTCTACATAACCAATCGCGGATTGGCTCTTTATAATAATATGAGGCTGAAAAACAAACAATTACAGCCAGCAGGGAACGGACAAGGGCTGAACGTAAATCAGTGAGGTGGTCGGTGAGACCTTGTTTTTCCATATCATCCATACCGGGCAATCCCCCATACTTTCCTAAGCAGTTGTAAAAAAAATAACATGGCCAACGAGATGTTCATAGCTGCATAAGGGGCTGTAAAGAAATTGCTACAACGGAGTCTACGCTTACCTGGTCAACATTTTTAACGGCCCCTAATATACAGGGAACCCCTATATTGGTCAAGGATTGCCAGAAACACCCCACTCCCTCTTACCCTTTTCCATCCTTGGACCGGCTCCAGGGAGAGGAGGCTTCTTGCTCAACCTGAACATCCTCATTATCAAGGGGGAACAATTCACAGTACAACTGCCAAAGAGGTTCTATTTTACGTATCTGTTTTTTGCTAAGGGCATCCCAGATCACAGAAGGGATTGTCTTCACACGCGCAAACGATGTCTCGCCATCAAGCTGCACCATAAAATCAATTGGTACATCCCACGGATCACAGACCAAATCATCTTGACTCACCTGTAAGGCATCAGCGACACAGCCAATCAATGTTTTTTCAGTAATACTGCCAATTGTTCCGAGCAGCCCCATGGACAAATCAAAAAAGCCTGTCCCTTCACCCAACCGCTGACCCTTCTGGTCAAGGGCCACACAACCAGTCAAGGCAAGATCAATCTCTATTTTCTGTAATTGCTGTCCCTGAACCTTTCTGCCGAAAAGAGTAATACCTTTGAGACTCGTGCCGTGAGCCAGGTCTGGAAAGGGGATAGAAAAGGGCTTCACCCTATAAAACCCTGATTTAAGCGCCGGGGAGGGCATGAGTAAAACCTTACCATCCAGCAAACAGTTGATTCTCGCCTGAAAGAGCAGGGGCGAGGGCATCATAAGGATTGTTTTGGCGTTACGATATTCAGCCATTCGGCGAATTTGTTCAGCAATTTTACCAGCGTAAGTTGCAGGAGGTGCACAGCCGCCATACTGGGCGCGGAGCGCTTCTTTAGATACATTCATAGAAAAACAAGGGGGGAAAAGTAAAAGGACTAACACCACAAGGGGATAAGTGACTGGAAGATCTCTCTCCGCTTACTATCTGGCGGCCTAAGCAGTTGTAAAAAAATAACATGGCCAACGAGATGTTCATCGCTGCATAAGGGGGTATAAAGAAATTGATATAGCGGAGTCTACGCTTACCTGGAGTCTGCGCTTACCGGATCAACATTCTTAACGACCCCTAAGAATTTGATTTAAAGATTTTCTTCCCGTCTTCATATTTTTTTACGGCAGAAAATCCAGAGGAAATCATTAATAACGGGCAACAACCGTCGTGGCAGGTGAATGAAGACGCTGACTTGCCAGATATTGATTTTGAGCAAAACCGAACTCAACCAAACGGGCAATATCATCCCACATGGTTTCACTCCCCATAACCGCCACCGTCAAATCCACCCCATGTCTGGAAAAACGCCCGACATAGGTTTGCCTGGCGGCATAGGTATAACCTGTCTTGCCACCTTTGGCACCATCTATACGCCATAAGGCCTTATTATGATTACTCAAGGTTTTACCATAACTCGTCTTCGTCTTTACCCTGCCAATTCGTTTGGCAAATTCCGGATCTGCCATGGCGCCATTAAAGATGGTGGCAAGATCCCGCACTGACGACCGCTGCCCGCGAACCGTAAGCCCTGTGGCAGACTTGCATACCGTCGTCGTAGCACCTAATTCCTTGGCCTTACGATTCATCAATTTGGTAAAAACAAGCTCACTCCCTGCTATCTTTTCCGCCAGAGCAACACTGGCATCATTGGCAGAGGACAAGAGGACCGCATTGATGAGATCATTCGCCTTATACTGCCTCCCTTTGCGCAAATAAATTTTAGACCGCGGCATCTTCGAGGCCTTACGACTCACAGAAACCGTGGTGGAATCACTCAGCGACTTCATGGCGATCAACCCTGTGAGAACCTTAATGGTCGATGCGGGTTGGCCAAGACGATCTGGTGCATGGGAATAGATAATCTGACCCGTTTTTGCATCCATAACAATCGCACTGCGGGAAGAGAGTTTCCGCCTCAATCTGGTGGGAGACAGTTTTGCTACGGTATATCTTGGGGGAGACAGCTTTGCGGCGATATATTTTGTGGAAGACAGCTTTGCGGCGGTATGTCTTGATGTTGAGGACGGTTTTTTCTTTGACAGGGTATTGATACAACCCATCCGCGTTGTCGTCGTTACAGAAACTTGTTCTTTTACTTCAGAACCAGGGACATACTTACTCTTTGCAGATATAATAGACTGGGAAGAAAGAGCAAAGGCTGGCGCAGCCCAGAGCACGAGCCCACATAAACAGAGGATAACAACCTTATATAATTGCAGATATAGTCTATTCATCAACCCGAACATGCGCCCCGTAACAAGATGTAATAGTTAGAAAACTAATGAAAATTGAAAATTACCTTATCCACTCACAGATAAAGAAGCAAGGACTTTTAGGATGTTAGCCCCCGCCACTACAACAGGAACAAGCATTCCCCACCGGCCTGTTTTTCTGTTTTTACCATTTCAGCCTGCACCATCTTCCTAAACAACCACCGGCACCATCATGTCTGCGCCACATCACATCTCGCGCTGCCAGGCTTCAATTTGCCGTTGATACAACGAGTTATCATCTGTTTTCTCTGCCTGGGCCAAGGCCCGTTGCTCAACCTGTAACGCCTCCTGCCGGTAACCGTTTACCCAGAGGGCATGGGCAAAGGTATCAAGGATATGCGGCGCAGGCAGCAACTCAACCGCGCGACCTGCGTGGGCAAGCCCCTTTTTCCCATCAAACCACTGGCCATCGCCACCCGTAACAAAGATCCAGGCAAGATTATTATGAACCTCCGGATTATCCTCACGTAAGAGCAGTGAATCATTATAGGCTTGAATCGCATCATTGTAGCGATTTTGGCGATAATAAAAATCGCCAAGCAGCCAATACCTATTGGGATTTTCAGGATTTTCAGCGAGCAATGTTTCTTCAATTCTATCGGCAACAAGAGTATCAAGATAGTCGGCAGGAATAGCCACATAACTGGCAATACTGACGACAATGAGTAATCCGTAGGCGAGCAATAACTGCAAAACCTTCCTATGATGTTTCTGCACAAGGGAAGGATCATCCTCACACTCAAGCAGAAAATCGACCCGCTGACCCACCCCGAAATGGTGCCAACTGGGCAGATCCCGAATGTTGCCGCTGAGCCACGCGACCCTCTCAAGGGCACTTGCGATACCACCGCTGCCACCGGTTGCACTAAAGGCATGGAGATCAGCCTGGCGCTCAAAATTACGCATGAAAAAGCCAAAGACAAAGCGCAGGAATAAAATCATCAGCACAAACAGGGCAACGGTTTCACTCAATTCAACAAACTTGCCCACGGAAACATGGAGATAGTCGATAAGCCAAAAGGCCCAATCGCTTTGCAGGACAACATAATTCACGCCACATAAGACTGGGGCACTAATTATGGAAAAACCAAGAAGAACAAAGAGGTACAATTGCATGTGATAATATTTCACATGTCCCGTCTCATGGGCCAACACCGCTTCGATTTCTGCCAATGTCAGATTGGCTAGAAGGCCATGGGTGATGAGAATATAGCGAAACCGCTGCATAAACCCGACAACCCCTGCCGTAAGCACCTGACCTCCGAACAATGGCCACATAACGACATCCCGATACCGCAACTGTAAGCGGCAGCACAGGGATTCCAGCTCATCCCGCACAGGACCAGGGGCGACAGGTTGACAGCCCCATACTTTCATGAGAAGTGGAGGGAAGACAAGGGCAAGAAACACAAAGAACAGCCCAAACACCACAAGCTCTCCATAACCTGCCACCATAAACTCATGGAGCCAGACAATGGGCAGCACCCTCAACACATCAACACAGACACTGACAAATACCCACGGCAAACCAATGGGAAGGTTCGTTCGAATATTTTCAAGAATAAAGGTCTTGGGGTTGCCCATGCGGCCAAAGGCACGATTCTGGCTCAAACACGCCCTAAACCAGACAATGGCGAGATAAAAAAAGAAAATGGCCACAAAAAGGACATGGGCCAATATGGGCATGGCGCGAAACCCGGGCACCATCATCACATAATACAACCCGTGAAAATAGTAGACATCGACACCAAGCATACCAATAGCGAGCAGGGAAGCAACTTGCTCCCCCTGCATATAGGAGGCTGGATTTCGGACACGGGAAGGAGAAAAAAGAAGCTTGCAGACCAGATAAAAACAACCGAGCTTAGCAAGCCAGAACGACAATAAGGCGATGATGCCTGCAGAATAGGGATTTGAATCAGGCCCGGAAGTCACCAGAAAGATGACCACCAATAGGTACAGCAGATTATTATAACTCACGAGAGATTATCAAGCCGGCTCCACTTCAACCAGACCTGCTTCAGATAAACTTAAAGAAAGATTGTAATCCCCAACCTTTAATAAAATAGGGTCACCCAGGGGAGCTTTTTGGACAATATTGACTTTCGTCTGCGGCGTCAAACCAAGATCAAGAAGACGGCGGCGCATCTTTTTACACCCGCTATGCCTGCGAATGCAAACGCATTTACCCACTTCAATATCCCGCAGCGTCTGACAGGGGCGCAAACATTGTTCACCACAATTTTCAGGTGGTGTCTGCGCACATTTTTTTTTGAACAGAAAAGAACGCATTGCGTTACTCCGAAATAATCAAAACATGAT
This sequence comes from Desulfobulbaceae bacterium, assembly GCA_027859235.1. Lineage (GTDB taxonomy): Bacteria > Desulfobacterota > Desulfobulbia > Desulfobulbales > SURF-16 > JAJRUT01. The sequence continues at coordinate 17,437 of JAQIBE010000238.1, read as the reverse complement.
ATAGAAACTGCCATTCTGGGCAGAAGTTTCCCCGAAAGTTCGGGAAGCCCAACAAAGCAACCTTCCCATAACAAAGTAAAGCCCGCCTTGTCAAGATTAAGTTCGTCCCGCAGCAAAGACAAGAGAAGCAAACCCATAATCTTTAAAAATTTCTAGGAGTTCTGGATCCTTTTGTAATAAACTTTCTTAAAGAGGAATAACCTTTCTATTTCACCATCAGGAAAAGACATGTCCCACCCCAAAAAAAACATATCCCATACCTACAGTAACCTGGAACGCCATTTAGGCCGTGTCCTCTCCCACCTTGCAGTCCCGCGCATGCTGCCGTTGCATACTGTTATGAAGGCCCCGCCGGTGGATGTTTATGAGACCAGTGATGCCATCATCCTCTACATGGAACTCCCGGGTATTGACCCCGCAAAAATTAATGTGGTGGCCGACCAGCATTCCGTGACCATCACCGGTGACCGCCCTGTTCCAAGTTTCACAGATACCACCTGCATCCACCAGCTTGAAATTGAACATGGGGAATTCTCCAGAACCATTGTTATGCCCACCCCAATTGCCCCCTTGGCAACACACTCCGCCTATAAAAAGGGCTACTTAAAAGTCACCTTGCCCAAGCAAAAGCAGCAGACCAGAATCAAAGTTAATGTTGAATAAATAACTTTTCGAAGTGCATTTAACCTCAAAGGTTTCGCAATGTCAGAACGCGCTGCAACTGTCCCTATTGACCCGTCGGATCTGCCCATCCCATCCTCCCTGCCCATTTTACCCCTCCATGGGTTTGTGTTTTTCCCGGGCATGGGTTTCCCATTACAGGTCAATGATGATTCAGCCAAACAGCTCATCGACGATACCCTGCTTCAAGATCGGATTTTTGGCCTCATCACCCATAGACCAGCGCCAAAGGATATGGATGCGGCCATTATGGGTCCTCACCTGTTTGAGATCGGCGTGGCTGGATATATCCATAAACTCATTAAAAATGGTGACGGCACCTATCAAATTCTGGTGAGCGGTATCCGAAAGATCAAAACAAGCAAATTTATCCAGGAGACGCCCTATTTAAAAGCCGAGATTGAACAGCTTCCCATGGAAGATGAACATGATCAAGAGGTGAGCGCCCTCACCATGAATCTGGTGGAGCAATTCAAGCAATTGGTGCAAGTGACCAGACTGCCGCCAGAGCTCATCATGACCATGGAGTCCCTGACCAATCCCTTTCATATCGCCTACCTCACCTGCTCGCAACTCAATGCCAAGACCGAGACTGAACAGGAGATTTTGGAGATTGTACAGATAAAGGATCTCCTGCGGGAGGTTACTAAAAAAATTGCCGAACGGCTGGAAACCATTCATATGAGTGTTAAAATCCAGAAATCGGTCAAAAATGACATTGATGATAAGCAACGGGAATTCTTCCTGCGCCAGCAACTTGTCGCCATCAAAAAAGAGCTTGGTGAAGACAACGAGAATCTTGACATTGTTGAACTGAGAGAACGGCTTGCAAACGCGAAACTTCCAGCCGACATCCGCTCCGCGGGGGAAAAAGAGATGGACCGCCTCCAGCGCATCTCTCCATCCTCCTCAGAATATACAGTGTCACGCACCTATCTTGACTGGATTCTTGATCTGCCATGGGAAGAGTCAACAACAGACTCTCTGGATATTATCAAGGCTGAAAAGGACCTGAATAAAGATCATTATGGTTTGGAACTCATCAAAAAAAGGATCATCGAGTTTCTTGCCGTACGCAAATTAAAAGAAGATATGCACGGCCCAATCCTCTGTTTCTCCGGCCCTCCGGGGGTAGGAAAAACCTCCCTCGGCCAATCCATTGCCAGGACCATGGGTCGCAAGTTTGTCCGTATTTCCCTGGGCGGGGTCCGGGATGAGGCAGAGATCCGCGGGCACAGGCGTACCTATGTCGGGGCCTTACCCGGACGCATCATTCAATCCATAAAAAAGGCCGGCTCCAACAACCCCCTCTTCATGCTTGACGAGATTGACAAGCTCGGCAATGATTTCCGCGGCGACCCGTCATCGGCCCTCCTTGAGGTGCTTGACCCTGAACAGAATAACAGCTTCAGTGATCATTATCTTGAGGTTCAGTTCGACCTCTCCAAGGTTATGTTCATCACCACAGCTAATTACCTGGAAAACATTCCCGGCCCTCTCCGCGACAGAATGGAAGTCATCACCCTGCCGGGTTACACGGAAGAGGAGAAACTCAACATCGCCAAGTGCCATCTCATCGACAGGCAGTTTGAAGCCCACGGGATCTCAAGTGATGATGTAGAGATTGATGATGACGCCTTGCGAATCATTATTCGTTCATACACCCGGGAAGCCGGGGTGCGAAATTTAGAGCGCAAGCTTGCGGCAATTTGTCGAGTTGTTGCCAAGGATATTGTCACCGGAAAAACAGCCAAGGCCAATATTATCCCGGAGAACCTGATGGACTATCTTGGCCAAATAGAATTTTTTCCCGAGACATCCACCTACTCCTGGGGGCCGGGACTTGCCACAGGACTTGCCTGGACGCCTGTGGGCGGCGTACTCCTGTTCATTGAGGCCGCCATGATGAAGGGCAAGGGCGGCATGAAAATGACCGGCAAGCTCGGCGATGTCATGAAGGAATCAACATCTGCGGCCCTCACTTATATCAGGGCCCATGCCAAAGAACTTGGAGTGGACGAAAAAATATTTTCCACCAAGGATATGCACATCCATGTTCCGGAAGGGGCTACACCCAAAGACGGCCCGTCCGCTGGAGTCGCCATGGTGGTGGCCCTCACCTCTCTGTTCACCAATAGGCCCGTATCAGAAAAAGTTGCCATGACAGGAGAAATAACCCTGCGCGGTGATGTGTTGCCGGTTGGCGGTGTGAAAGAAAAGGTCCTGGCTGCGGTGCGTGCCGGCATCAATGTGGTTATTTTACCGTTTTTAAATCAAAAGGATATATCCGAGATGCGTGACAACATCACCGAAGGCATCACCTTTCATTTTGTGAAAAAGATTGAAGAGGCCCTTGAGGTGGCGATTCCCAAATAACCCCTGCCTCTTCCCTTCACATCTCTTCTGCTGCACCTGTTCAAAGGGCAGCCTGCCGCTATTCCACCTTAGGGGCCGTTAAGAATGTTGACCAGGTAAGCACAGACTCCGTTATAGCAATTTCTTTACGGCCCCTTATACAAGCCCATGGACATCTCGTTGACCATGTTTTTTTTTACAACTGCTCAGGCAAAGAGACTATGGTGGGCTGCAGTTGATATGGTCAGCACCGCAGGGTGGGTTAAGATCTTTTCAATGGAAATGGCATAGAACCGGTATCGTACCTCTTCCGTTCGTCCCACTATGGAGACCTCGTACTGACGCTGCACCTCGTTTTCAATAACCGTTGGCGCCATAAAGATACCATCCCCTTTCTGACCGAACGCCTTGAGCAGGGCCGCATCATCAAATTCCCCCACAATAACAGGGGTGATATGCAGAGACTCGAACCATAAATCCAGCTCCTCCCTCAAGGTGACTGACTGTGACGGCAGCAGCATGGGAGCTCCACTCAGTGACGATGGAAACCCTTGTTTAAGCGGGCCACTCAGTTCACCTACAGCAAAAAAGGTTACCCCGCACTCGCCAAGCATGTGATTAAAGGCCTTGACACTCAACCCAGCCCCTATGGGGGAATCACTGAGGACGATATCAAGCTCATGCAGGGCCAGTTTTGCCAGCAGCGCCTCTTTTTTATTTTCACAACAGACAAGACGTATCGGCTCAACCATCTTGAATACAGGATCCAGCAGGTCACGGACGATCGTCTTTGGAAGTGCGTCCACGACCCCGACTCGTAAAGGTATTCGCCCGACCTGGGAGTGGCCGTGAACCGTATCCATCAGCTCTTTTCCCAGTGAAAATATCTCGTCAGCATACTGAAACACCAGATTCCCCATCTCAGTTGCTTCAATGTTGCGGCCGACACGCTGGAAGAGTTTCACCTCCAGTGTTTCTTCAAATGTCTTGAGTTGCGCGCTGATGGTGGAGGGCACGAGATGCAAACGCTTACTGGCGGCAGTAATGCCCCCCTCCCGAATAACTGTCCAGAAATAATAGAGGTGATGGTAATTGAGCCATTCCATAGGGGCGCCTATCGTTCGATTTTATCAAACTGTTATGCTTAAATTATCAAATTGCTCCAACTGTTTTTTATGGGTACTCTCTTTGAACTGAATTAGAAACAATAAATTTACCAAGAGGCGTTTGAACAATGACAATAACGTGGAAGACGGGTTTGCTGCTGTTAGGCATGTTTTTAATGGCTGGACTGACAGGTTGTGACCAGGCTGAAAAAGCTATGGCTGATGCGACAAAATCGGCAGAACAGGCTGTAGAAACCGCAAAGGAGAAGGCTGGCCCAATGCTTTCCAGCGCAGATGAAGGTGAAGATGAAGATGAGAGTGAAGAAACATCGGCTGAGAAGGATGGCGAAGACAAAGACGATTGATTCATCTCTGCACCCATTATACCAACAATGAACGAATTTGAGCACCGGCCATCGCCTTTCCTTCCTCCCTCAGCGGTTCACGATCATGAACTCTGTACGGCCGGTGCTCATCCTTTTTTACAGCTGTCAAGAAAGCCGTTGTGATTCACAATTTAAAACAACTTTTCACCCAGGAGAACAAGAAATCATGGAAACCAAACCACTCGTAGGAATTCTCATGGGCAGCGAGTCCGACCTGCCGGTCATGAGAAAAGCTGCTGCAGTACTTAAAGACATGGGAGTTGCATTTGAAATGGATATCAGCTCTGCCCACCGTCTTCCTGACAAGACAGCTGATTATGCGCGGACGGCAAGGGAGCGCGGACTTGAGGTTATCATTGCCGGTGCCGGCATGGCCGCTCACCTGGCTGGAGTCATAGCAGCCCATACAACTCTGCCGGTGATTGGGGTGCCCCTGGCATCTGGAGCTCTGAACGGAGAGGATGCCCTGCACTCCACTGTCCAGATGCCCCCCGGTATCCCAGTAGCCACCGTGGCTATTGACGGGGCTAAAAACAGCGCCTATCTGGCCTGTTCCATCCTCTCCATCAAGTACCCTGAACTCAGCGAACGTCTGCACCAGTTCCGAGAGGATACTCGCAAGACCCTTATGGAGAAATCAAAACAACTACAACAGGAATAATGGTTCGCCAACACAGCAACTAAATCAGGGAAAACCTATGCAGATCATTATTAACTCCCACCCGGTTCCATTAGATGCAGTGACTGTTACCCAGATGGAGAGAAGGATTCATTTTGCCTTGGGCAGGTTTGGCAATGCCATCAACCGGGTCAGTGTCCGGTTGATGGCTATGAACGGGGTTAAGGGCGGAGCGAATAAACAATGTCTTATTGTTGTCAAACTCCAGAAAGGCTCCAAAATCCTTATCCAGGGAAAGGGAGTTGATAACGATTCGCTCTTGAATCATTGCGCGGATCGGATCAGCCGTGCGGTGGCTCGCGCTACCCGCGCAGCTGTTTCCATTTAAGTATTTAATTATTTCCTTGGACAGTAGGTTCTTTGCTTGTATTTATTTTTAGTTGAGTAGTGTGGTGCTTTTCCTTAATTTCACACCAGAGTGGATGCCCATGAATAAAAAAAGAGAGGTAGCTTATGCTTAACAAGGTTCTTGTTGTATTGTTAATCGTTTTTGCAGCTGGTTGTTCCGATGATCAGCAGGTGGTAAAATCAAACAATGGTTCCAAGGAGACAGAACAGATACAGACATTGGCTTCTGCCCATGCAGCTGCTCCGCAGACAACTGAACTCAGTTTGATATTCTTTCTGAATCCAAACGGCAGACCCTGCCAGATGCAGGATAATATTCTCCGAGATATGGGGGAAGAATTTACAGACAGAGTAGCCCTGAAGTATGCCAGTACCACTGTGCCTGCTGACAGAAATTTATTCTACCACTATGGCATACGGGCCCTGCCGACCCTTATTCTTGCTGATAGCAACGGCAATGAAATCAGACGCCTGACCCCGGGAGTGAAGGATGCCTCTGCTGTTCGCACCCTCATGCAATCCCAGCCGAGGTCTTAAACCATGTCACCTGCAGAAATCACCCTCGCCTCTATCATGATGGCCATGTTTGCCGGACTTGCAAGTATCGCCTCACCATGCGTTCTGCCCGTTGTGCCTATTATCGTAACAGGAACCGATGACGATCATAAACATCGGCCCATGCTCATCGTTATTGGTTTAAGCATCAGTTTTATTGCGATGGGGGCCATAACCTCTATTTTTGCCGGAGCTGTGGCCGGGTTTATGCCTTTGATTGAGAAGGCGGCCGGCATCATCATTATTGCCTTCGGGCTCTTCATGCTCCTTGGCATTAATATCTTTAAACGCTTCACCTTCTTCTACAAATTTCAGTTCCAGAGCAAGGGGCGCTGGTCCGGCCTCATCCTCGGTCTTACCCTTGGCGTTGTCTGGATTCCCTGTGTCGGCCCCATGCTGTCAGGGGTATTGGCTCTGGTGGCCACATCGGGCAATCTTCTTACCGGTCTTGTCCTCCTGTCTTTCTACTCCCTGGGGTTTGCCATCCCCATGCTTCTCGCCGGCTATGCCTCACAATCCATGCGCCAGAAAATCCGCATGGTAAACAGGCATCCGCTGACAATCCGGATTGTCAGCGGATGCCTGCTCATTGGCTTCGGCCTTTACATCCTCACCTCTGGCATGTTTGCCCTGAGCAATCTGCTTTAAGAAGTTGTAAAAAAATAACATACTCAACGAGATGTCCCTCGCTGCATAAGGGGGTATAAATAAATTGAGACAACGGAGTCTGCGCTTACCGGATCAACATTCTTGACGGCCCCGAAGATCAATCGTAAGCCTGAGATTATTCCAGACCCTTCTTGACCCAGGAAACAATAGCAGCCGCATCCATGACACCGGACTGCCTGGCCCTTTCGCTGCCGCCCATCACCAGGACAATGGTGGGAATTGAGCGGATATTCCATTGTCTGGCAAGGATTGGCTCCGCCTCGGTGCTTAACTTAATAAAACGCACCTTGGGTTCAAGCTCAAGGGCTGCTGCTGCAAAGGCCGGCCCCATCAGCTTGCAGGGTCCGCACCACGATGCCCAGAAATCAATGACCACGGGAATATGGTTGCGGGAAACCTGCTTCTGAAACCCGTCATAACCGACATCCACCACCGTCCCGGTAAACAGCAGTTTACGGCAATGGCCGCATTTAGGGGAATCAGCCATTTTCACTTCAGGCACACGATTCGTCTTAAAACAATGGGGACAGACAATATGTAAAGATTTCACAGCTACTCCTCAAACAAGAATACCATTGACAAGATCAGCGAAACGACTATTTTCCACCTCTATTATGTACTCCAAACTCTTACATCTTTTTGACATCATTGACCAGTCCGTTGCCCAGATATGCGCCCAATTCCCTGCAGAGGTTCTCTGTAAACCAGGCTGCGCAGACTGCTGCAACGCCGCCTTTGACATCTCATTCATTGAGGCGGGGCACCTCGCCTCCCTTCTCCTCCAGGATAAGCAATTGGTTCAACAGATGCAACCCCAGGCGGAGGCAGCATTACAGGCATATGAAACATTATTGCGGGAAGGGCTCAATCCCGGCGAAACACGTATCCGCTGCCCCATGCTGGGTGAAGACGAAACCTGCCTCTGCTACGCAGGTCGGCCGGTGAACTGCCGAACCTATGGCACGCCCACTGTTATTCATAACAAGGGTCATGTCTGCGGATTTTCTAATTTCAAAAAAGGTCTGGACTACCCCACCATCAACCTCAGCCCGATTCAAGACAATCTTCACCAGTGGTCCGTGGAATATGCAGGGAAGGAGCATGGCACACGGCGGTTCCCCATTGCCCTGGTCATCCTCAGGCCGTCGCGCTTTGCCCCTGAAGGGGAAGCATGATAACGCATCAGCATAGCTGAATCCCATAAAAAAAGGCCCCCGTTTACTCCAGTGAGCAAACGGGGCCTTTTTTTATTAAAACAGCGGTTCAGGACAAAGAACAAAAAAACTACTGTTTCTTCTCACATTTTTTACAGAGACGACGATCGTCCGTGAGCTCATCAATGATATCCGGAGCAGCCTTTTCGTCACCCGGAGTCCAAACATCACCACAGAGTGCTGTTACCACACCCTTATCATCAACAATGACAATATGACAAACCTTACTCTTGCCATAGTAGGAAAATCTTGCGGCTGAACTACTGGCAGATTTCGGAGCTGCTGGCTTGGAAGGCGTTGCTTTTTTCTTGGAGCCACAACTCTTACAGGAGCGAGGTGCCGCGTCACCCTTCTTTGCGGCCTTAACTTCTTGTTTTTTCACAGCTTTCTTAATCTGTCTCTTTCTTCCACGCATGAGCACTTTCCTTCTAATAAGTTTCATCCCTGCCAGGACTTGGCAGAATAATTATGGTTACCCTATGGTATTCGCGGGATATCCCGCCCCTGTCACCATAAAGGAGCCTGAGGCACAATATAAAATTTCTACCATAAACAACCGGCTATTGCACGAAATCAATAGGTAACGGGTTATCCCCCATATTTAGCGTTTCACGACCCATTTCTCTCAAACCACAGGAACCCCGTCCAGGGGGACAGGGTTCGCAGGATATTATCCGCCTGAAACCATGGTATTGCTAGAACGGTTTAATCAGCCAGATACCACAGGGACAGGTATCTGCACAGAAGCCACAGGCGATACATTTGTCATCCTCCGAAACATACTGGAAACTATCATCAGGAAGCTTCTCACGACTGATGGCACCTTCCGGACAGATGGTTTCACAGAGATGACAATCACGGCAGGTGCCACAGCTCATACACCGGTCCGCCTCAGTAGATTCAGAGACGCCGCATTGGTTATCCGGGGCATAATGGGTATGGGTGAGACTCATCTGGGGAATGAGATCCTTGGCAAAAGGCTTGTACTCTTCACCCTTAAACTCGGCAATCAGTGAATCAGCTACATTCTTACCCGCACCCAGGGCGTTTGTGGCAAGACCGGGGCGTTCAACATCACCCACTGCAGAAATTTTAGGATCAGAGGTGCGGCCAGCAGGATCACACTTCACCCAACCCGCCCCACCCACGGTAATCACCTCAACACTGTCTGGCAGGAATTTCAGGGCAGGGACATCACCAATGGAGATGATCACGGTATCAGCCGGGATCAGATGGCCCGCAGCATCAACAAGCCCTTCATCAGTAACTTCCTTGGTCATTACCGGCCATTTAAACTTGGCACCCAAGGCTTCGGCTGCTGCCTTTTCCTTCCCAAAGGCCAACGGCTGCTGGATATCCACAAGGGTCACCTGTTCAGCCCCTAAGGCATAAGCATCACAGGCCACATCACAACCAACATTACCGGCACCGATGATCACAACATTGCCCTTGAGCTTGGTTGGATTCTTCGATTTGGCATCCTTGAGGAAATCAAGGGCCGGAATAACCTTCTCATGTCCGGGGAAGGGGATGGTGCGCGGCGAATGGGTACCAACGGCAACAATGACATGATCAAAGTCGTTCTGTAATTCACTGAACTTTTCCTTGGTCATATCAACGTCAAAATCCACCGTGATATTTTCCACAGACATGAAACGGGCGATCTCTGCGTCCCAGATGGCCTTTGGCATACGTTCCCAAGGGATAACCTGGGCAAGCTTTCCGCCTATCTTATTATCCTTTTCAAAGATATGGGCTTCAACACCGGACTTGGCAAGCTGCCAGGCGGCGTTCATACCGGCAGGTCCGCCACCGACAATGGCGACCTTTTTACCGAGTGACGGGGCAGCTTTCGGAGCCGCTTTATCCTTGGCAGCACGGCCGAGCATCTGCACATCAATCTTCTCATCAATCTTCTGCCGGGAACAGTTCTTCATACATAGATTCGGACAGATATGACCGCAGACAGAGGCTGGCAGCGGCGTATACTCCATGAGCATTTCGTATGCCTCATCCCCCTTGCCTTCCCGCATGAGCTTTAAGCGGTCAATGGTGGGGATATGCACCGGGCAGTAATAGGCACACGGGGCAGCCTTGTCGCGATTGGCCCAGAAGGGCTTCTTACGCCGCAGATCACCTGTTTCAATTAGTCCAATTGGCGAACGGTCAAGGCCAGGGGCGAGATCACGGAGGGGATCGCCACCGCCAAAACCCGGATTCCAGATGGTGCGGACAAACTCAGACATGGGCATGGGACCCGTCTTCATAAGGGCCCGTTCCTGGGGCGGAATGGCATCAAGCATGGACCACTCATCACGTTTGGACAACTGCTCAAGTAACTCCATCCGATCAATGGACTTGAGGTAGACGGGTAGATTATCCATCAACCATTGCCATTGCTCATCGCTGAGCAGAACCGCCTTAACATTGATCTGGGAGTAGGACTTGTCGATCTTGCCATGGTAATAGATGGAACCGCCAACCATACCAACGCAGGGACGATAGCCCAGAACATTATCAGGGGTCTTGGCGTCAATACCACAGACAACCGCCACACCGCCGCAGTTGAACTCGGCAAAGGAGTCACCGCAGGAGCCAAGAATCCATAATTCCGGACGCTTATACTCCGGGTTCCACTTGGTCATGGTGAGGCCGCGGGCACCAATGGAGCCGCCGATGTAAACCTTGCCTTCGGCCATGGCGTTACATACACCATTGGTGGCATCACCCTTAACGGTGATATCCGCACCAATGTTGAGCCAACCTACATCGTCAGAGGCGGGACCGTTAACCACAATCTTGGTCCCGGGCATACCCATACAGCCAACACGCTGACCACAGGGGCCGTTGATCTCAATGTTAACGGTCTCTCCACCAGATTTGAGACGGCCACCAACATTATGCTGGCCATAGGTCTCAAGGACTAAGTCATGGGACTTGGTGAAGGCCTCCTGCACCAGCTCTTCAAAGATCTGGGTGGAGATCCGTTCGCCGTTTTCATCAAGGCCTTTTACTATTATTTGTTTATTCATTTTTATATCCACAATATTTACTGTTCGCTGTCGACTACTTCAGCAACCTGATTAAGATCGAGTAAAGTTTACAGTTAACGGTTTACCGTTCGGTGTCTCTCTCTGTTCGCTTACCTACGGCCCATGGTACTTTTCTTTATTTAAGAGATTTAGCCAAGGCTTGTAACATTTTGGAAATAGACTTTAATTCTTCAATCCAGTTTTCAGCTATGGATTTTGTTATAATATTTGCCTTCTGACCAATATAGACCTGAGTTCGTAATTCAGCTGCTGACCCTAAGGCAATTGCAACAAATCTCCTAAAATCTTTAGCTGAAAAACGCTCCGAACCTTCGGCTATATTACTCGGTATAGATATGGCTGATCGAACCATCTGATCTTTCAAGGCGTAAACATTACACCCTTGCAACTCTTCAAGCACAGATACCGCCAAGCGACACCCAACCTTCCAAACCTCCAGATCCTCAAACGATTGCCCCATCCAACCTCCAATACCATCTATTAAAAAATATCCATCACCCGTAAACCGTAAACTGGCAACCGTAAACAGCAGTTAGCACACATACTGAATGTTCAAACGATCCGCAGCATCCTTATCGGCAATACCAAGGGCATCACTCATACCGATTGGCAGACTCTGGGAACGCCCGAGAGGTGCCATAACCTTCTTAACCTCGACCTGGATGGCCTGGAAGGTTTCAACAACCCTTTCAGCAACCTTATCCGGGTCAAGACGACGGTAGATTTTCGGATTCTGGCTGGTAATGCCCTTGGGACAGATACCAACATTACAGACATTACAGCGATTCTGCTCAGAGCCGAGGCAACCGGCAGCCGATTGCATGATGAACTTGCCCATGTGCACGCCTGAGGCGCCCAGCATGATGAGGGCCAGGGCATTCTGAACCACGTTGCCGTTTTTACCAACACCGCCCGCGGCGAATATAGGAATCTCGTTTTGCTTACCCTGCTTACACAGGTCAAGATAACAGTCACGCACGTTGGTGGCGATGGGGTGACCGGTGGCATTGAGAGAAATGTCATAGGCTGCGCCCGTGCCACCATCGATACCGTCAATCAGCAGCGCTGAAGCATAAGGGTTACGAACCAGATTGTTCAGTACAGCTTTAGCTGAAGTGGAACCGGAGATCTTAGGATACACCGGCACCTTGAAATTCCACGCCATGGACATGGACTGGATCATCTTCATAACCGATTCTTCAATGGAGTACAGGGTCTGATGCACAGGAGGAGACGGCAGGTCAATGCCTTCAGGCACACCGCGCAAACGGGCAATGAGTTTGGAAACCTTGAACCACATGAGGAGTCCGCCGTCACCGGGCTTTGCACCCTGACCATACTTAATCTCGATGGCCGCAGGCTCGCATTGCATATCGGGAATGGCGCGGATAATCTCATCCCAGCCGAAATAACCGGATGCCACCTGGAGGATAATATATTTCAGGAAGGGGGATTTCAGAACCCAGGGAGGACAACCGCCCTCGCCGGTGGCCATAACCACAGGGATTCCCAGAACTTCATTACAGTACGCCACCCCCTGCAGAAGACCAAGCCACATATTGGGTGACAGGGCGCCAAAGGACATGGAACCGATAATGAACGGGAAGATCTCCCGGGTGGGTGGAATCCACTCACCGGAGAGCTTACGTTTAATATACTCTTCCGGAGGAAGAACGCGGCCCAGAATCGTATTATAGGTAAACTCATGCCGACCGGCATCGAGTGCTGGATCGGTGAGCATGGAAATACGATTAAAGATGATCCGGTCAAGCAGGCTTGAACTGGCATCATTACGACGACCGCCGCGTTTGGCGGCATCACCGCCGGCCGTGGCCTGAAATTTATAGCGATCCGTTGAATTATGCACCGGAGCGATGGCCTCATTCGGACAGACCATGGAACATGTTCCACAGCCGACACAACGACGGCCCACATCGGTACTCTGACGGATACCCACAAAGGTCTTGAAATTACTTCCACGCTCAGAGGAATTCAAGACCATCCGCGGCATACGCTTGCGCATATAGGATAATTTTAAGGTATTAACCGGACAGACAGCCGCACATTTACCGCAAAGGGTACAACGGTTTTCGTCATGAACGATTCGCCAAGGTAAGTCGTTTGGACTTAAGCTGCTTGGTTCTGAGGGAATTGATCGAATTGAGACCATATCTCGAGCTCCTGTCTATCTGGAGGAATAATAACTGTGTGTTGACGCATTGGTTGAAAATCGTTTGCACGATCCCGCACAGGAATCATCGCATCCACACCACACATTTCTGAGGCCGCGGCCCATTCACCTGGATTACCACCGATCATCATGGGCCGCAGTTTCTTGGCATCCATGGCGATCATGCAGGTTTCACCCGGCAAAGAGCCGATAACCGCGTTCGGGCCGTCAATAATAAGACGACGACAGACCTGACGCAGACCAAGGAGGAAATCACCCTGGGGATGTACAGCCAGCTCAGCATTGCTCAGCGGGGTCATCACATGCTTATAGGCCTGCAAGGGCAGACCAAGCTGTTTAGTGACATAATGGAGGATATGGGCAAACACCTCAGAGTCGGATTGATAGCCCATATAGCCTGGAAAGCCCTTGCCGGACAACCAGTCCTTGATCGGTGTAAAGGCAGTGTTCTCACCATTGGTCATGGTGCAGACCCCTTGGATAAAGAAGGGATGACAGGCATAGAGATTAATACCGTAGTTGGTATTCTGCCGACCCTGGGCAAAACAGATGCGGGATTTAACCCGATCCTCATTCAGCTTGAACGCCTTGCCGATTTCTAAAGGCCAGCCGACCTCTTTAATCATGCCGACATCCGGCCAGAGGGAGAATACCGTAAGATCCGCGCCATGGGTTTCACCATCAAGGCGGATACCAATACGGGTCATCAGCAGCTCTTCTTCAATCTTTTCCTCAGTAAAGGAAGTCCATGCATCGGGCTGCTTATACACTCGGAGGATATATTTAAAACGATCCTGAGCCTCAACCATGGAACGGTCGGTCTCAAATTCATGATCATACTTTAACTGGAACCCCTTGCCTTCCATAATGCCATCAAGACGGTGGAGGGCTTCAGGCGTATGGGCAATACCGGACAGAACCGGATCTTTCCCATTATAGTTGTAATCCGCAAACTCCAAGCCCCGGAGCAATAGTCCGAGACCACTGCCGTCATACCCTTCCTGCATGGCTTCCATGGCGGAAATAACAGAAAAAGGTGAAAAGGCCTCACTTGCGGTTTTCATGGCTAACCGACACATGTAGAACTCCTTCTATTTAAAATTTTATGGCCCAGACCAAAAAAAGGACAAACAGGATAAAATCGGCCAAAAACAACCCTAGCCCATTAAAGCGGAAGAGAACTGAAGATTTCTCTAGGATAAGTGCCTTGGCACCAGGTTAACACCCTTATTCCAAAACAAAACCTGAGTTTCAAATTTTCAGTCCAATATCAGCGCTATAAGGCACTAAAAAGGGAATTTGACGATTCGTTGCAATACTTCACAATCACAGGGTTGTCAAGAGCCATGGGGCGGATACGCCGGGAGATTTCCATAAAACATTGCAGCTGCCGAGACAGTTCAACAGGAGAGGCAACATCTTCATTTAAAAAGATTTCTTACAAAGAACTACCTTTAAAAAAACGGTCAGGCTTAACGACAAAACATATTGAAAAGTTTTTTTGTTCCAGGCCTGCCTATCATTAATACTACCATCACCAAGGGAGGGAACAATGATTAGGATAACGCTCCCCTGGACGCTCATTTACGTTACTACTTCCGGATTTTTCATCCCATGCCCGCCACCCGAACCCAGCCATTTCGTTCTTGACAAATGGACATAAACACATTAGTCAATTTTGACCAAGAGGCTGAATACTCCTCCTCTTAATTGCAATTTAAAATGGCGTTCATAAAACGTCTGTTATCCATATTTTAAAGTTAGGCCATATGACAACCCTACTCACCTTTCCGAAGGGTGGTGTACACCCACCAGACGCCAAACAACTCACCGCAGATTGTCCTATTGAGGTGATCCCCACTCCCGATGAGCTGGAGATCATTCTCGGCCAGCACATTGGCGCGCCCTGCACTCCAACCGTTGACAAACGGGCCACTGTGACAGAAGGAGAAATGATTGGTGAGGTGAAAAAAGGACTGGGTGTGCCACTCCATGCCCCTGTGGCAGGAACCATCAAGCTCATGGGCATGTCCGGCCACCCCATGCGGGTGAAAGCACCCTCCATGACCATTAAGGTGGATCATGATGCACCTGCAAACGAATACACCCGAAGTGACTGGTCAGACAAAGACGGTAAAGAACTCCTGAGCCTTGTCCACGGGGCAGGACTTGTGGGTATCGGCGGCGCAGGGTTCCCCACCCACGTCAAGTTATCCCCGCCTCCCTCCGACACCATTGACACCCTCATCTTAAACGGGGCGGAATGTGAGCCGTACATCACCTCCGACTACCGGCAGATGCTGGAGATGAGCGACGAGATCATTGAAGGCGCCAAGATCATCCTGAAAATACTCGGCATCAAAAACTGTTGTATCGGTATCGAGTCCAACAAGCCTGAGGCCATCAAGGCCATGTCCGCGGCGGCTGCCAAGGGTGCCAGTCCGGCATTCGACATCAAGGTTATACCGCTGCAGGTTAAATACCCTCAGGGGTCAGAGAAACAGCTCATTCAATCGATCACCGGCCGCAAGGTCAAAGGCTTTGCCCTGCCCTCATCCGTGGGCGTCGTTGTCCATAACGTGGCAACCACCCGGGCGATTTATGACGCGATTGTGCTGGGCAAACCCCTGTATGAAAAGATCGTGACCATCTCCGGCCTCGGCATCAATAAGGTCGGCAACTTCAGGGTCAAGGTCGGCACTAAGATTAGCGATATTGTTGACTACTGCGGCGGCGTGAACAGTAAACTGTCTAAAATCATCATGGGCGGCCCCATGATGGGTTTTAATATTTCAAGCCTTGACATCCCCATCACCAAAACGACCTCTGCCATTCTCTTTTTAAGCGCAGAGGAAATCGACACGACCCCGCACTCCAACTGTATCCGCTGCGGCTGGTGTTTAGAGGCGTGCCCCATGGGCGTTGAAGCAAAAGAGATTGCCATCCATGTTGAGGCAGGCAAGGGAGAAGACACCAGTCAATTCGGTGTGTTCGAATGTTTCGAGTGCGGCTGTTGCGCCTATGTTTGTCCGGCGAAACGACCGCTCGTACAGTTTATGCGTTTAGCAAAGATGAAGGCCAAAAGATAAGTAGTTTTCATTAGAATAAGTCAAGTTTTACAGCGTGGGAGAGAAGTCATTAATCAGCAAGCATCAGACAACCAGCAGGGAACAGCACAGGGATTATGGAAGGTTTCCATTTCTCCCCATGTCAAATCCCCAGAGTCGGTCGAAAAAATAATGTGGTCGGTGGTGGCCTGTCTGGTCCCGCCCCTTGTGCTGTCTGTCTTTATTTTCGGAGTACAGACCCTTCTTATTACCGCTGTTTCGGTGGCAAGCTGTGTGGCCATGGAGGCCATCAGCCAGAAGTCCTTTGGCCGGAAAGTGACGGTCCGCGACGGCAGTGCAGTGCTCACTGGCATGCTCATTGCCTTTATCATTCCGCCGGGTGTTTCCGCCCTGCTTCCCGTACTCGGGGCAGTCATGGCCATCTATATCGGCAAGCATATCCTCGGTGGTCTGGGGTATAATATCTTCAACCCGGCCCTCCTGGCCCGCGCCTTTTTAATGGCGACCTTTCCCGTGGCCATGACCTCTGCCTGGATAAAGCCGGACAACAGCTTATTCCAATTTCTCGGCACCTCAGTTGATGCCGTGTCCACGGCAACCCCACTGGCCGTGATGAAGGAGCAGGGCATGGAGGCTTTCCACGCCCAGTTCGGCACCGTTGCCAATGTATACACCAACTTCTTCGTCGGCATCCAGCCGGGTACAATCGGTGAGACCTCTGCCCTTCTCGTTCTGCTGGGTGGTCTCTACCTCATGTATAAAGGGTATATTACCTGGCACATCCCAGTGTCAACCCTGGGTTCCATTGCCTGTTTCACCTGGATATTCGGCGGCGATGTGTATTTCAGCGGCGACCCGCTGCTGGCCATCCTCACCGGTGGTGCCATGCTCGGCGCCTTTTATATGGCCAATGATTATGTCACCTGCCCCGCCAATAAGACAGGACAGCTCATCTACGGTATAGGTATCGGCGGTCTCACCGTTCTCATTCGCTTGAAGGGTGGTTATCCTGAGGGCATCTGTTATGCGATCCTCCTTATGAATCCTGTCAGCTGTGTGCTGGACAACTGGTTTAAGCCCAAGCGTTTCGCCCCACTTGCTCCACCTCCAGGAGGTGGAAAATGAAAGATAT
>JAQIBE010000270.1 GCA_027859235.1 Desulfobulbaceae bacterium | reverse complement strand
CCGATGACAGGAGTGGCGAGGGTAGAAAGAATATTAGTACCCGGAGATGCAAGTAACCAGCCATCTTTTTTCCCGCCTAGATTAATGCCGATAGACATGGGGTTTCCCTTGATCACCTCAGCCACACGAACAAAGAGTTGCACCTGCTGGGTGCCTTCAATGGCGAGGAGGTTGACGACCTTATAGTCAAGGGTGGTAAACAATTTCTCCAGTCGTTCGCCGCGCCCTTTGGAGGGTACGGTTCCTTTCAGGATTAATTGCCCAATATTGTCACCCTTCGTTGGGGTGAGGACGAAGGTAACCGTACCCTCAGGACATATTTGCTCAAGGAGTTCAGATACTTTACGTTTTCGGACATTTTCTATAATGACATCAATGAGGTACTCCGCATGATACCCATCGTCATTTGTGATCGTTAAGGCTGTTTTGCCCAGATGTTTGCCAGAAATTACAAGTTTGTGATTTACGATTTTATGTTCAACAATTTCAGCAGTTTGAAAATGAATGAGAAGGTTTTTTCCTGTGGGGAGATCAATTTTAATACTGTCCTTAACTGAAACTGCAATAGTCGTAGGAGCCGCAAATACAGCAGCCCCGGTGGTCAGGATAAAGAGGGCCGTTAATATGCTAAATAAGTATTTCATGGTCTCCTCTACTCCTTGTAAATCTTGTCACCATTAATAATGGTGATGGTCTTCTTGGGTGAACTGGTCTTCTTGCGGGCTTTACGTGGCGTTGGTTTCGTGTCAGCCAGATTGTCCAGTTCAAAAGTCTTACAGAAGGTTAGATTCTGGTCACCTTTATTCTTTAAGGTGAGATGAATCGTGCCGGTATCCATGGCCAGGGCCAGTTTCGTGGCCTGGTTTGCATCAACTTCCAGGGTGAGAAAGGTTTTTTGCGGTGAGTTCTGCTGTGGCGTCTTCCCCGCCTCTGTACCTGTTGGCTTGGATGGTTCACAGCGATTGCCAACGGATAGAATTGCAATGTCCTGCAGGATGGTGCGGCTGATTTGTTTGGAGTTCTTGCCGGGCAGGACAGCGATGACATCAACCCGGTCGCCTGGCTCCACCAGCCCCAGTAACCCGTGGGTTTCATTGAGCATGATCCGAATGGCCCGGCTGTTTTCGGCAATGAAGAGCTTGCAGTTGGTGGTGTTGTCCTGGGCTACTTTGGCTTTGAGAAGCCATTCTCCTGCATAGAGGGTCTGGTTGAGCTTCAGACCAAGCACCTCATTCATGGAGGTGAGGACCTCAATATCTTGAACCGCCTCACTATTCACCTTGATAGTGGTGAGGTTGTTCTGGCTCAAGGGTTCCCCCGGTTGAATGTCTGTCTTGCAGATAACAACCTGGATCATATTCTGGGCTGGGGGCGCCGGCTCAACCTGACTTGCCATAGCGGAAAAATTCTCCTTCTCCAGAGCAATCCGATTTTCCACATAAAAATAGACCAGTGCCACGGCAATCAGGGCCGAAACACTGGTCAGGGCGATGATAACCAGATTGGATTTATTGTCTTTCAAGGTGAAAGTCCTTCCTTTGAATTAGTGGTCCAGTGTTTCTTAATTGGCAATGCCTACGGCTGTGATGGGGTAGAGTCCCAGAGCTGTTGTGAATGGTGACAGCATGTTCCCTTTAATTTTAACTGTGATTATTTTGTATGCTGGAACAGTTGTAGAATCTGTACAGGAGGGAGAGGGGGTATCTAATTCAGCTTTTAAGGGTAGAAGTGTTGCGTTTATGATAACCAAATGATCATTCCCGGCTACACATGCTTTAGCGCCATTCCAGGCGGCACTCTGGGCCACATTCCTCTTGTTGAAATAGAGACCAAAGTCAACAATAGCAACGAAGAGAAAGATAAAGACAGGCAGGACGATAGCCATCTCGATGATGGCGCTACCTTTTTCGTGTGATATCAATTGAAAAAAAACCAGTTCTAAAATTAATCTTTCTATTACTTAGGATAATAGTGATTTTAACGATTAACTTGTTCTAAGTAATAGAAAGGGTGTTTGTTATTATTACCCACCTGCTGGTGGTATTACTGGTGCTGCTGGTGGTGGGTTAATGATATCCGCAACAGCACCAAGTTTACCGTTGATTGCACCTGAAATACCGGCCTCGGTACTACCACTAGATACAAACCAAAACCCTGCAACTCCTACAATTGCAGCAACAACCAGTGCATACTCAATCATAGTGGCGCCAACATTATTCTTCAGGGTCTTCTTGTTTGCGGCAACGAGATTACGAATGAAAGTGAACATACTTAAATCCTCCATAGATTTTATCTAACCAGACTTGGGGATTGCCCCCTA
>JAQIBE010000269.1 GCA_027859235.1 Desulfobulbaceae bacterium | reverse complement strand
CGCAAATAGTTTGGCGATTACTTGCGTAGTTTACACCTGAGCCTTTTTTTTAGCTCCCAAATGTCTTTTTACGCCATCGCTAGATGCGGGGCTATGCACTTATTATACGAATGCAGGATACTAAATTATGAGAGGGGATGTTGAAAATAAAGGGATTCCAGTTACAATTGCGGCAACATGTATAAATCTTGCCCTGGGGGTGTTATACTCCTGGTCTATCTTTAAGGTAGCCATCCTCCAATCCATTGAGAAAGGCGGGGTAGGGGCGTTTGACTGGTCCCTGGTCAGCTTGAATGACCCCTATGCTGTTTGCTGTATGGTCTTTGCCTTCTCCATGATCCTGGCTGGCCATTGTCAGGATCGTTTTGGCCCGCGGTTAACTGCTGTTACGGGTGGAATCTTAGTGGGAGTCGGATTTGTCTGGGTTTCTCAGACGACCTCGTACTGGAGTTGGATTCTGGGTTTTGGCGGGTTCGTGGGAATGGGTATTGCCTTTGGTTATTCCGCTGCTACTCCTCCTGCCCTTAAGTGGTTTCCTCCCAATAAGTCTGGCAAGATAGCAGGTATTGTGGTTGCTGGCTTTGGTCTGGCCTCGGTGTATATTGCCCCGTTATCCCAGTATCTTCTGGACGGTATTGGTCTTTCCCAAACCATGTTCTTTTTTGGTATTGCCTTCATGGTCATCGTTAGTTCTTGTGCACTGTTTCTGGTCAATCCCCCACCAAGCTATAAGCCGACAGGGATTGTGGACACGGCTTCATGCACAGCTGTGTTGCGCAACAGGTGCGCAACAGAAGTTGATCATAACCGTTCCCCTTTCGAGATGATGCAAACGCCGTCCTTCTGGAAGGTGTGGGTTCTCTATTTCATCGGCGCAGGAGCTGGACTCATGGTCATTGGTAATGTCGCGGGGATGGCAAAGGCAAGTCTTGGCCATAATGCCTTTCTTGCGGTGGCCTTTCTGGCTATTGGCAATGCCGGGGGACGGGTTGTGGCCGGAATTATGTCTGACAAGTTTGGGCGTTGCAATACCCTGGGACTCTTTTTTGCACTGCAGGCCATGATGATGTTTGGCGCGGCAGCCTATATCACCCCGGATGCCTCTAATGCAATTATGCTTGTTTTACTCACCAGTTGTATCGGTTTTAACTACGGGACGAATCTGGCGCTCTTTCCCACCTTTACAAGGGATCTTTGGGGAATGAAACATTTTGGGGTGAATTATGGTTTAATCTTTTCGGCCTGGGGTATGGGTGGCTTTGTAATGAGTCGATTATCTCAGGTTCTGAAGAGTAGCACAGGGAGTTTCACCTCCTCGTTTCTTGCTGCAGGTGTTCTTCTGCTTGGCGGTGTTCTCCTGATGGCGCTCACACGGAATAGAGTGAAATTGACTCGCTCAAATTAGCGGTTAGTTGTGTTGCGACAGGTGCATGGTCGGCAGATCAACCTTGATTTTCGTGAATTTGCCTTCTTCGCTTTCAATGAATAGAAAACCGCCGAAGCTCGTGATAATGCTGCGGCTGATGGACAATCCTAAGCCTGTGCCTGCGCCGGGTTCCTTGGTTGAGAAAAAAGGATTGCAGGCAAGTTTAATGATCTCGGGAGGGATGCCGCAACCCTGATCCTGAAAGAGAATTCGCACAAAGGGGGTGCCGTTATGTTCGACCTTCGAGCACGTTATGTCCAGACGTTTCTCGTTATCCAGGGTCGGGAATTTTTTATTTAAGGCGTATTTGGCATTACTTAGTAAATTAATAAAAACCTGCTGAAGTTGCTGGTGGATGGCCATGACCGGAAGAATGGGTTCCTGGAAGTGCACCTTGTAGATGATATGATCGTTCAGAAACTGATGCTTCAGGAGGACGAAAGAGTCCTCAAGTACCGTTGCGAGGTCAACTTCGCGAATCGGTTCATCATTGTCGTTATTCTGCCTGGAAAAGGCCAGGAGCTTACTGACGATGTTGGCTATTCGTTCTCCCTCCTTGGTAATGCGTCCAAGCATATTTTGCGAATCGGGTTGGTCCTGGGAATCATCAAGGAGTAACTGGGCATAATTGATAATGCCGTTAATGGGGTTATTGATTTCGTGCGCCACACCTGCTGATAATTCCCCCAGTGAGGCAAGCTGGCTGGTGCGCATGGTCTCGGCCTGATAGATCTTTTCCTCAGTAATATCCTGCAGGAGAATAAGGCATTTTTTCTCCTTGTCTGTGTCCACAAAGGGGGCATACCGTTGCGTGTAACACCGGTTGTTCACCATGGTGAGTTCCGTGGTTTGCTGTTTGTCGGTTTGCAGGGCGATTTGCATTCGGCAGACGTCACACGGGGTGGTGCGCTGCTTGTAGACAAAGTAGCATCTCTGGCCAAGCGTATCGCTGAAGAGATTTTTTAAAATGTTGTTCTGAAACTCAATGGTATAATCTTTGTTGACGATATGCATTCCCTGCCCCGTCGCCTGGAGAATACTTTTCAACTTGCTTTTCTCGTTGAATAATTTGTCGAGCATGGATTTTTGTTCAGTAATATCTTCAAAACATTCGATGCCGCCGATGATCTCACCATTGTCATCCAGCAGCAGATCAGCGCTTTTCTTGGCGTTGCGAATCGTTCCTGCCTTGGTTAACAGCGAGCATTCACGCCCTATGATGGGTTTTTCTATTGTTGGGCTGAAAAGGCGACAGTTGTCACTTTGCAGACAGACTATAGCGCAGGTTTGGCCAATGGCCTCCTTGGCTGAATATCCGGTAATCTCTTCGCATTTTCGGTTCCAACCGGTGATTATTTTATTGGTGTTCACAATAAAAATGGCACTGGGGACCATGAGAAAGAGGAGGTCGGCGTATTCCTTCGATTTTCGAAGATCTTTTTGTATTTCGAGAAATTGACTGCAGTCAGGTTGTTGTTCTTGATAGGCACGATTTTGCTTTTTTAAGGTGAAAATCTCTTGAATTAATTCATTTCTACTGGTCTGCATGCCGAATTATTCCTCGAAAAAGTGAAAACACAAACACCGGTTAATTTCAGTAATTCCTGGTTGAAATGATGTGTTGAGGCCAAAAAAAAAAGATGTTCTATGCATCGTTGGTGCGTCCCCTTCCTGCATGTCATCACAGATTGGAGGAAGATTAAGCAAACAGGAAGGGAAAGCCTCAACATTGTTTTATTCACAGCAAAAGGTATGCCGAAAAATGGCAAGGCTGTGTTTGTTTCGGGAAAAAACCTGGGAACCCTTGTGAACGAAGGGATTCTGTAAAATTGTTGCGCTCGGCTGAAAATAGATTTTCTCACCTGAATGAACCGGAACCCTCCAGTTTCTGAAAACTGGTGGTCATAAGCTAGGGGCATGGTGTTTTATTTCTGCGTCCGGCTGCAAACTTTGCGGAGAACCGTTTGAATGCATACACATTATCATGTTATGTCATTATGAAGGCTTAACTTTTGTTTATGTGGAGAATACAACGTGAAAAAACAGAAAAACGGCGGGCTTGTTTATTCAACGGAAGGTGGAAAGACATGTCCAGAATGCCAGCAACCCATAGATAAATGCCGGTGCACGAAAGGGCATACACGTCCTGCATTTGACGGTGTGGTCCGGTTGCTGCGGGAAACAAAGGGTAGGAAGGGTAAAGGGGTGACATTGATTACGGGTGTCGATCTTGATGATAAGGGTCTGAAAAAACTTGCGAAAATATTGAAGCAGAAATGCGGCAGTGGCGGCAGTGTCAAGAATGGCGTCATTGAAATTCAGGGGGATCATCGGGATGTCTTGGAGACCCAGATTGCAGGTCTTGGCTATAGGGTGAAAAGGGCAGGGGGATGAAGGGGAAAAATGTTGTCCTTCGTCCTCTATAGATGCTATAGACAATGGGGTATTATGCCACAGGGATTCCCTGTGGCTTTTTCATTTTCAATATCGACGGTTTTTTTTCACATAGAACGAATGGGATTATCATGATAACAGCTACAAATGTTGCACTTTCTTACGGCAAACGCGTCATCTTTAAGGATGTTAATCTGAAATTTACGCCAGGCAACTGTTATGGCCTTATCGGGGCAAATGGTGCCGGAAAATCCACCCTGCTTAAAATTCTCGCCGGTGAGATTGAGCCTGATCGCGGCACGGTTTCCATCGGCCCGCGCCAGCGCTTGACCATGCTGCGCCAGGATCATTTTGCCTTTGATGAGATGACCGTTTTGAATACCGTGATCAGGGGTCATGCCCGTCTTTATGAGATCATGGCTGAACGTGAGCTCATCTATGCCAAGACGGATTTTACGGATGAAGACGGG
Source organism: Desulfobulbaceae bacterium (assembly GCA_027859235.1). GTDB lineage: Bacteria > Desulfobacterota > Desulfobulbia > Desulfobulbales > SURF-16 > JAJRUT01. The sequence goes on along the minus strand of JAQIBE010000269.1, from coordinate 11,903 downwards.
ATCCGCAGCGGCGAGCTGGAGTCCGAGTTCGGGGAAATGAACGGCTATGAGGCGGAGGCTGAGGCCGGAACACTCCTTGCCGGTCTTGGAATTAATGAAGAGCTGCAGCAGAAGAAGATGAAGGAGCTTGAAGGGGGTGAGAAGGTTCGCGTCCTTTTGGCCCAGGCCCTGTTCGGTAATCCTGATATCCTCCTGCTGGACGAGCCGACCAACAACCTGGATATCGATTCCATGTCCTGGCTTGAGCATTTTCTGGAGCGTTTCACCAATACGGTGATCATCGTCTCCCATGATCGGCATTTCCTGAATCAGGTCTGTACCCACATGGCCGATATTGATTATGGCCGGGTGTCAACCTATGTCGGGAACTACGATTTCTGGTATGAGGCGAGCCAGCTGGCCCTGCAGCAGAAGCAGAACGAAAGTAAGAAGAGCTCAGCCAAGGCCCAGGATCTCAAAGATTTTATTGCCCGTTTCTCCTCAAATGCCTCAAAGGCAAAGCAGGCCACCTCCCGGAAAAAGCTGCTGGATAAGATGACGGTGGAGGACATGCCTGTTTCGTCCCGCAAATATCCATTTGTTCAGTTTACCCCGGGCAGGTCGTGCGGCGACAACATCCTCACCGTGGACAAGCTCTGCAAGTCCATTGACGGGGTCCAGGTGCTCAAGGATTTCAGTCTGACGGTGAACAAGGGTGAGAAAATCGCCTTTGTCGGCAGTACGAACAGTTTGGCCAAGTCGAGTCTCTTTGATATCCTGGCCGGTGTTTGCGGGCCGGACAGCGGCTCCTGTCGCTGGGGGGTGACCATGACCAGTTCCTATTTCCCCAAGGAGAACAGCGGGTTTTTTGATGGTGACGCCACCCTTGTTGACTGGCTGAGCCGTTTTACGCCACCCTCGGAAGGCGAAAATTTTGCCCGTGGATTCCTCGGCAAGATGCTCTTTACCGGAGAGGAGGCCTTGAAGAAGACATCGGTATTATCCGGTGGTGAACGGGTGCGGTGTATGCTGGCGCGGATGATGCTCTCGGACGCCAATGCGTTGATTCTGGATGAGCCGACAAATCATCTTGATCTGGAATCCATCACCGCCCTGAATAACGGCCTTATCGCCTTTCCTGAGGTGGTGCTGTTCTCCTCCCACGATTATCAATTTATTGCTTCCATTGCCAACCGCATTATTGAAATTCTGCCCCATGGTGTTATTGACCGGATGACGTCGTTTGATGATTATCTCGCCGATGAATCGGTGACACAGCTGCGGCAGGAATTATCCAAGCCTTGAGTCCGGGCTTCATACCTCATTGGCGTGCATGGAATTAAATGCCTTTTTCGTATTGGCTCGCTGTTGAGGGATGAATGTGCTGTCTGAGGACTTCTGCTGCGTTGACCCTTCCTGCCAGATGATCTGCAAAAAGTTTAACGAGTTCCGGTTTTTCGCTCTCGATGTTGGTGCTGGTTTTGATATCCCGCAAATCAATGAAGAAACGGGAGAAGAGATTCGGCAGATCGGTCACAATATCGGTATTCAGAAAGTTGATGTCATTATAGATCCGATGATAATTCCCCTTTGTCTTTTCGATGCGGAGTGAGACCCCTTTCAGGTTGGTAATGGTTGCCGATCGTTCACATTGCGACATACATGCGGCGTCAATCGCATGTTTCTGACAGCCACTGACCTGATGGAAGAGACATTGTCTGCTCGTGAGCAGGACAATCGGGTGGTAGATGCTGTAATACAGCTCGAAATTATCCGGTTTTGTAATCCTTTTGATCTGCTGCCTGTTGATCTCATTTGAAATAAATGCACCGGAACAGTTAAAATTTTCCTTTAAACAGACGAGACTGAAGGAATTAACAATATTCAGATAGGGGCCGGCTATCCACGGGATTCCCTGTTGGCAGGCCTCATACGCTATTCCGGTATTGTTGGTTATAATACGCTCGGGCTGCACCTCTTTAAGAAATTTCACCCCGGCATGGTAGTCCTCTCCTATGAGAACGGCGGGGAACCATGGGATTAATTTCTTATTGTGGGTGAACAGCTCTATACATGCAGCACATCCATTTGCGAGACTGTGCGGCAGTTGAAAATAGATCTCGGCCTCAGTCTCATTGCAGAGATGTACATCTTTCCGGGACGAGATGAGCAGGGAGAGTGCAGGTTTTATTGTTACGTCCCTGTCCCTTTTGAGGAGCGGCACGTCGATGGGGGCAATGGTTTCTTTGCCACCATTCAAGCTGAAGATGATTTCCTTCTTCAGTGAAGTCAGCTCTTTAAAAGGTATGAAGAGATCACCCTGCAGTTCTGTCAGCTGGATATCCTTGATGAAATAGGCTGTGTCGTTTAAACCCTTAAACCGTTGCGACAACATCTCGGTGTTGAGATATGGAGCACGGTTGCCGGACCCTCCGGCAGAGGTGGTTGAATAGGGCGTAGTCTCTGCCAGATTCATCCCGGACAGGACATGGAACGAGGTGTCCGGGGTTCGTGCGGTGACCTTGAGGGGCGTGCCCGCTTGTCCTGAAAAAGCGAGCGTAAGAGGGGCTTTCCCGCTGTCCATTGGTCCAATTATCTTTTTGACCCGGGTTATGATCTCCGTTTTCAGATCATACAATTCTCGTTTAGCCCTCTCAATATTAGCACCAGTAGGGGTGCCATAGCTTGCCGCACGGTGCCGAGCCGAATTATCCATGGGGTTGTCAATATACATATATCTATCAATAACCCCTTCTAAAAAACCGTTTGTAAAATCCCGGTTGAAGACCTTGTGCAGTTCACTGGTATCGGTGCTGAGCGTATCCTGACGGTAAAGGGTCTGGAGTTGTTCCCTGAAGGCCTTGACCACCGTGTAGACGTAATGAAACTTCTTTATTCTCCCTTCAATTTTTATGGAGTCAACACCTGCCTGCGCGAGATCCCCGAGGTTGGTATAGGCTGAATTATCTTTAAGATTGAGGGGGAAATTCTTGCCTTCTTCAGTCGTCAGATATTGATTCCTGCATGGTTGGCTGCATCGGCCGCGATTCCCAGAGTTTCCCCCGTGGACGGAACTGAAAAAACACAGACCTGAAAAAGAGATGCAGTTTGAGCCGTGGACGAATACCTCGCTTAAAACCTGGTTCTCATGTCCGGTTCGCGCTAAGCCTTTGATCTCCTGCAGGCTCAACTCCCGGGAGAGATTGACCCTCCTTGCCTTGAGTTTGCTTAAAAATTTTATCTGCCCGTCATTATGAGTTGTAAGCTGGGTGGAACCATGAATGTTAAGAGTTGGGAAGTAGGTGGCGAGGAGATACAGCAACCCTAAGTCCTGAACAATGACGCCGTCAATTGCGGTGTTGCTCAATTTGTTCAGTAAGCCGATGAGGGCGCGAATTTCACTCTCCACGATTATAATGTTCAGGGTGAGGAAGACTTCACAAGCATTTTTATGGGCCAGTCTTAATATCCCGTTTAGATCTCCAAACGGGATATTCTCCGCCCGATTTCTGGCGTTAAAATTATTCAGGCCGCAGTATATCGCATCGGCCCCACCAGCGATTGCGGCCTTGATGGAATCAAGGTCTCCACCCGGTGCCAATAGTTCGATCTTTCTTTTCATATGGTTTTCTTTAGGGAGTGCAAGGGGGATGCGCTGCAAGATCATTTCTGCAGGACATGGGCATCCACGGCCCGTATGGCATCTGCGGCGGAACTGGTTATGCCGCCGGTGTAGCCGGCGCCTTCCCCTAAGGGGTAGAGGTTGCTGATGGATGCGGACTCAAAATTGGTTTTGCGCGTCATGCGCACCGGGGATGAGGTCCGTGTCTCCGCGCCAAGCAGGATGGCGTCGCGCGAAATAAACAACGGCACCTGTTTCTCCCATGCCCCAAAGGCGGCCAGGAGTTCGGTGATCATAAATTCCGGAAAGATGTCCCGCATGTTCGCCGGTGTGGTCCCCATCTTGTACGAGGTGGGGGCAATACTGGTGCTGTCCCGGTTGCGGAGGAAATCCAGCAGGTTCTGAGCTGGAACCTGCCAATTTCCCCCGCCTGTTTCATAGGTCTTACGCTCAATATCCCGTTGGAAATCAAGACCCGCCAGCGGATGGTCTGTGCGGAAATCGCCCGGTTTGCAGGTGACCACCATGGCCGCATTGGAGTACGGAGAGGCGCGCTGAGAATAGCTCATGCCGTTTACCACAAGCATCCCCTGTTCGGATGAGGCATTGACCACCTCGCCGCCTGGGCACATGCAGAAGGTATGCACCCCTCTCTTGATGGTGCGGTTGGTGTAATTCAAGGAATAGGTTGCCGCCCCAAGGGGGGTGAAATGCTGATATTTACGGCCGTAGCGCATGAGATTGATGGTGTCCGCTGGATGCTCAATGCGTACTCCCATTGAAATCGGCTTTTGCTCAAGGGCGACGCCTCTTTCGTGCAGCATCGCCAGGGTATCCCGGGCAGAATGGCCGAGCGCGATGAAGATGCTGGAGGAGAGATATTCCCGGCTCTTATTCACCACAATGCCTGTGGCCCGGTCTCCGGTGACCAGGAGGTCGGTCATGGCGGCGTTATAGTGGATCTCGCCGCCGCGTTCCAGGATGTACCGGCGAATGTTGCGGACAATCTCACACAGCACATCCGTACCCAGATGGGGTTTGCTGATGTAGCCGATCTCCGGGGGGGCGCCGAATTCGATAAAGGTCTTGAGGACCCGGTTGATGGTGGAGGTGTTGTTATGCCGTCTGGAGAAGAGTTTGCCGTCGGAATAGGAACCGGCCCCGCCTTCACCGAACTGGATATTGGATTCCGGATTGAGCTTTCGGGTATCGATAAACCGCTGCACATCCACGGTGCGTTCTTCAATTGTTTTGCCTCGTTCAAAAATGACGGGTTTGAGCCCATGGCGGATCAGCTCAAGGGCTGCAAACATCCCCGCAGGCCCGAAGCCGACCACGATGGGGTGATCCTTGCCCGGGGGGATCTGGACATAGTGATGGTGGTGCTCGGAGTACGGGGCGAAATTCGGCCTGTTCCTGAACTGGTCGTCGATGGCGATCACGACCGAGAGTTTATACTGAAACTGGTCGAGGTTGCGCATGTCCAGATCTTTGCTCAGGATGGTCTTGAGCGCAATTTCGGACGGGTCCACCCCCATTATCCGGGCCGCGGACGTGAGATAGGCCTGACTATTGTCCTCTTCAACGGGGACTTTTATATTATGAATGATCAGGTTCACAGGATCTGTCGCTGGTTTATTTTTTTGGAGGAGGGGGGCGGTTTAATACTCGGGTTTTCCTGCATGGAGAACGAGGATGACGCTCTTGTCCCGCTGACCAATCTGCTGCGCTATTTTGAGCGGCACAATCTCATACCCCTGGCCGTATTTTACGATAGCGGCCTGACCGCAGCTGATCTGGTCACCAATATCATCGCTGACATAGATCCGCTTAATCTTGTTTGCGTCGACAAAATTATAAGGGTCACCCCGCTGGTCCTGCTTGAGCCGATTTTGCTCAATGAGCTGCTTGACCTGGGCAAGCTTCTCCTTCTCCAGTTTTTCAGCACGGTGGAGCTGGTTCAGCTCTTTAATGCGTTTCTTCTCGGCGGCCTGTTTCAGCTGGAGTTTGCTCGGCCCTGTTGCGACTGGTTTGTGCTTATTCTCTTTCTTGTCGACCCGGTTGTCGTGCTTTGCTTTGTTGACCTGTTTTTTATTAACCAGTCCTGCCTTTAGAAGTTGATCCTGAAATGGGTTTCCCATGTGTATTTCTCCAACGCAAATTATTCAAGGGTTCATGGTTGAGGTTCAGGAATGTACCTGATTTTCTCTTGCTTTGCATGACCTTGTTGCGTTGGGGATCAAGGTTTCAGCGTGAAGTTTACGGTTTACGGTTCAAGGTAAAACGAATCAGATAACGTCAACATCCACGAACTGTAAACGGTAAACTGGCAACTGGTAACTTGCTGAAATGACGGAATATTGTTTGGTGCTCTCTAAGTTAGGCTGAAGTTCGGTGGTATGATCATAAATAAAAAAAGGGCTGAATTCTGCTTGCAGGAATAACTCGCTTCTTTATAATCGCATGTCGGTAGGTGCTCGAAGTTGCCTTGAGGGCATATTTATAATAAATATTTAAGGGGAAACCCCTTTTAGGGAGCCTGTGATGTCTGAATTTAATAATGTTACTGTTGTGAAGAAGGCAAATATCTATTCCGACGGCAAGGTGACCAGCCGTATCATTAAGTTTGCGGATAACTCCACTAAGACCCTGGGGATTATGCTGCCCGGCGACTATGAGTTTAATACCGATGCCAAGGAGCTTATGGAAATCCTTGCTGGTGATCTTGATATCCTGCTCAAGGGTGATGAGGAGTGGCAAACCATCAGCTCCGGCCAAGCTTTCGAGGTTCCAGCCAAGTCATCCTTTAAACTTAAGATTCGTACGGTGACCGATTATTGCTGTTCCTATCTGAATTAAAAGTTTCGGCTCCACTCTCGAGCCGTTTATCCCGTTCCGGTGTGACTGGTGGAGCTTTTTTCGTAAAGCTCCACCGGTCTGTTCTCTTTTCTGCTATTTTTTGTTGTAACTCCCTGTTTTGAATGAAGCTTCTTTTTTTTCATTAAAATGGTACTCCATTTGTTGAGAGTATTATTTGTATACTTGCGACCAGTGATGAATCAAAAGTGTGGCATGGAACATGCTTTACTTCCCCATGAGTGGGGAAGTTGAGATAATCAAAGGAGACGTAATGGAAAAAACAGACAAACCATGTGCTGCCTATGGCGCAGGTGAGATGCTTGAAAATATTAAAGACCTCAAGGGCCGATATCAGTTTTTGCACTCCTTGGTTGATGAGGTTTCTGATCCCATTGTCGTGATTGGCACGGATTTCAAGGTCAAATTTGCCAATAAGGCTGCCCGTGCCTTTTCTGCTGAATTTGTGTGGCATGATGGGGCGGAACCCTATTGTCACAACCTGATTTATAACTCTAAATGTCAATGTTCCACCCTGGGCCGTCCATGTCCGCTCATTGAGGTGGTGGAAACGAATAAATCCGTGGTGGTGGAGCATGATATAGAGCTTTCTGGGGGTGAATCATGTTCCATAGAAGTTCATGCATCACCCCTGTGGGATGTAAATGGTTGTTTCCTTGGGATTGTTGAGTCTCTGCGCGATATTACCGAACGGAAGGCCTATGCCCGTATCCTGGAAGATGGCCATAATGAGCTCGAGCGTCAGGTTGCAAATCGCACCCGTGATTTGCTGAGATCTAATGATATCCTGAAGAATGAGATTGTGGGTCGGCAGCGCATTGAAAAAATTCTGCGCTCTGAGCGGGATAAATTTCAAATTATGGTGGAGGCCATGGGCCAGGGCGTTCATATCATCAATGATAAGTATATTATTGAGTACCAGAATGAGGTTTTACGCCATCTGTTTGGCGATAAGATCGGTCATACCTGCTACGATGTGTATAAGAACCGGACTGAGCCCTGTGAGGTATGTAAGATGCATAAGGCCATTGAAACAGGGATGATTCAGCAGAATGAGGAATCCCTGCGGGATGGTCGGATGTATCTGCAGAGTTATGCCCCATTTAAGGATATTGATGGCGATAAAAAATGCCTCATTGTTCTGTCCGACATTACGGAGCAGAAGGCCTATCAGGCTGAAACCATGCTCACCGGACAGCTGGCCTCAATTGGTGAACTTGCGGCCGGGGTGGCCCATGAAATCAACAACCCCATTAACGGCATTATTAATTTCTCTCAGATTCTTCTCGATGATTCCACAGACGCAGCAAGCTCAGAAATCATGCAGCGTATCATTGCTGAAGGGGAACGGGTGGCCACCATCGTTTCCAATCTGCTGGCCTTTGCCCGCCAGGGAAATGGCGGTGAAGAGAGCTGCCATGAGGTGGATGTCCGTCAGGTTATGAATGACTCCATAGCCCTCCTGCATCATCAATACAAGAAGGACGGTATTGTCTTTTCTGTTTCCGGTCCAGTGGACCTACCCACGGTATGGGTGAATCCTCAGCAACTCCAACAGGTCTTTGTCAATCTCCTGTCAAATAGCAGGTATGCCTTGAATAAGAAATTCCCGAATCGTCACCCTGAGAAAAGGCTTGAGGTTACCTTCGGGGAGGCAGAGGTGGGTAATAGGAATTTTGTCCGGGTCCGCGTCACGGATTTCGGTTGCGGTATTCCTGCGGAAATTCTGGATTCAGTACGTAATCCATTTTTTTCCACTAAGGAGCCTGGTGAAGGCACGGGCCTTGGTTTGTCGATTTCTGACGGGATTATCAAGGAGTTGAAAGGGTCTTTACGTATAAAGAGTGAGCTTGGCAGTTACACGACTGTCGTGATTGATATTCCACGGTTTGACAGGGGAAAAGGGAGCGCGAAATGATTGATTTATCAAAGGAAAATACACGTGTGTTGGTGGTTGATGATGAGGAAAGTCTGCGTCTTACCTTTCAGATGTTTTTGTCCCGGGAAGGGTATGGCCCGGTTGATACGGCATCGACCTTTGGCGAGGCCTTAAGCCTTGTTGAAACCCGGGACTATGACCTTATTGTCAGTGATATTGTCATGGACGGCGCATCGGGTATTGATCTGCTCCGTACCGTCAAGGATCAGGGGCTTGAGTGTCCCATGGTCATGGTTACGGGGTATCCCAATATTAATACGGCCGCTGAGGCGGTCCGGCTCGGTGCCTTTGATTATCTGGCCAAGCCGGTGAAGAAGGAGGATCTGCTGCGCACGGCGCGAATGGCGCTCCAGCAGTACAGTCTGCAGAATGCCAATAAGGAACTGGCCCGCGAAAAGGAGCAGTATCGCAAATATCTGGATGCGGTTTTTGCAAGTGTCCGTGATCTCATTCTCACCGTGGATCCGGAATGTCGACTTGTGCGGCTGAATGCCGCGGCTCGCAAGTGGTTCCCGGAGCAGGTGGAGGATGAACTGATTGGCAAGTCCCTTGCTGAGATTGGCCAGATCGCTAATCTGTTTATGAGTGATGTGAAGGCGGTTTTGGAAACAGGTCAGGAGGTGGCAGAACATCGTGTCGAGCATATCTGCGAAGATGGTCAGTCTGGGATTTTCAGGATCAGCGCCGTACCTTTAAAGGATGATGGTGGCGCCTTTCTCGGCGTGGTTCTAGTGGCGCGGGATGTTTCCCAGCTTGAGGCCTTGGAACAAAAGGGTAACAGGGTGAAACTGCATCGTATCTGTGGTTCCAGCCAGGTAATGCAGAATGTATATACCTTGATTGAAAACGTGGGCAAGGTGGATACCACCGTGCTCATTATGGGTGAGTCGGGTACAGGTAAGGAGCTTGTTGCTGAGGCCCTCCATGCGGAAAGTCCCCGCCGTGATATGCCTCTTGTGAAGATGGATTGTACGGCGATCTCGGAGTCCCTCCTTGAGAGTGAGTTGTTTGGCCATAAGAAAGGGGCCTTTACTGGTGCGGACCGCGACAGGGTCGGGCATCTTCTCAATGCTGATGGTGGCACGCTGTTTCTGGATGAGATTGGTGATATCTCTCCCCTGATGCAGCTGCGCCTCCTGCGTTTCCTGCAGGAGCGTACCTTTTATCCGGTGGGGAGTGATCAGGCGATCAGTGTTGATGTGCGGGTGGTTGCGGCAACCAATGCTGATCTGCGCAAGAAGGTGGAGTCTGGCGAATTCAGGGAAGATTTGTACTATCGCTTAAAGGTGCTTGGTATTGTCCTACCCCCTCTGCGGGCCAGGGGGCATGATCTTGAAATCCTCATTGATATCTTTCTGAAGCGTTTTAGTAGTCGTCTGGGTAAGCCGGTGAGTGGCGTGTCTGATCAGGCGTTAGCGGTTATGCGTAACCATCAATGGCGTGGTAATGTCCGTGAGCTTGAGCATGTCATGGAGCGGGCCTGTGTCCTCTGTGAGAATGACACCATTACCGTGGATCATCTTCCCATTGAGTTGCGTGAACCTGATCAGGCCAACATTCAGCCCCATTCCCAGCCGCAACTGCTCAATGAGTTAGAGAGCGAAGAGGTGCGGATTGTCAACACCCTGCAGCGGACCTATGGCAATAAGGCGCAGGCTGCACGGATACTGGGTATTGACAGATCCACTCTCTATAGGAAGATTAAGCTGTATGGTATTGATCCGGATGGTGTTCTTGATAGTGCTGAGGAGTAATTCTGTCGGCTACAGATATGTAGTGGTTCGGCGTAGTGTCACTGCAACACTGTTGCGGAGGGTGTTCTCAAGGAGGTTGAGGGGTAAGCTGACTCTCATCAGCAGTGAGGGATGGGGTGGATCCTTTGCAACACTTGCGTTGCAACCGCTTTTTTTCTTATTAAATTTGGAGGACATGTATGAAATATCCTGTTCGCAATGCTTTTATCGCAATTGGCATTATGCTGATTGGTTTGGGGATTTATTCTTCCTATAAGGCTGAGAAACGTTTGCCTGAAGTGGGCTATTCAACCTTTCTCAGTCAGCTCCAGTCTGGTGAAATAAAGGCTGTGACGCTGACAGGTGATAAGATTGTCGCCATTGATAAGTATAGTCAGGAATTTCAGACCTACTCTCCTGATGTAACGGCCTTAATCTCTGTTTTTACAGAGAAAAATGTGACAATGGATGTGCGGCCAACCTCTTCGTCTTCCTCCGGCTCAGCCCTCACGTTCCTCCTCTTTGCAGCTATTATGGGCTATATGATTTATTCCCAGCGCCAGAATAAGACCCCGGGTGATACCATGAAGGGTAAAGACTTCATGGTGCCGGCGGATATGACTGGTAAGGTTATGTTTGCCGATGTTGCAGGTATTGATGAGGCCAAGGATGATCTCATGGAGACGGTGCAGTTTTTAAAGGACTCCTCTGAGTTTACCAAGCTTGGCGGCAAGATTCCCACCGGGGTGTTGCTCCAGGGGCCGCCTGGAACCGGGAAGACCTTGCTTGCTAAAGCCATCGCCGGTGAGGCAGGCGTGCCGTTCTTTTCCCTCAGCGGCTCTGACTTTGTTGAGATGTATGTCGGGGTCGGTGCCTCACGGGTGCGTTCACTCTTTGAAGAGGCAAAAAAACAGGCTCCATGTATTGTTTTTATTGATGAGATTGATGCTGTTGGAAGGTCTAGGGGGAGTGGGGGAAATATGGGGGGCGGCGATGAGCGGGAACAGACCTTGAATGCACTTCTGGTTGAGATGGACGGGTTTGAAAGTGACGCCACTGTGATCATTGTGGCGGCTACAAATCGTCCTGATGTTCTTGATAAAGCCCTCCTGCGTCCTGGCCGTTTTGATCGGCAAATCACGATCCTGCCTCCTGATGTTGTGGGACGGGAGATGATTCTCCAGGTTTATGGAAAGAAGATCTGCCTTGCCCCTGGACTGTCACTGAAAGAGGTGGCCCGGTCAACTCCTGGTTTTACCGGGGCGGAGCTTGCCAATCTCATGAATGAGGCCGCCCTTGTGGCGGCGCATAAGAAGAAGGAGCATGTCGAGCTTGAAGATATTGAGGAGTCAAAAGATAAGATCCTCATGGGGGCTGAGCGCAAAGGGATGGTGATCAGCGAAGAGGAGAAAAAAATCACCGCCTTTCATGAAGCGGGGCATGCACTTATGGCCACGTTGCTCCCTGAGGCGGATCCTGTCCATAAGATTACGATTATCCCGCGGGGCCGTGCCATGGGGGTGACCCAGCAGGTCCCCCTTGATGATAAGCATTCCTATAGCCGTGAGTATCTGCGGGATCGTATCAAGATTCTTCTCGGCGGGCGAACCGCAGAAGAGATTGTTTTTAATCGCTTCACCACCGGGGCCAGTAATGATCTGCAGGTGGCAACGTCTATTGCCACCCGCATGGTGTGTGAATGGGGAATGAGCGCTGCTCTTGGGCCACGGGCCTATGTCACGGCGGATATGGG
>JAQIBE010000267.1 GCA_027859235.1 Desulfobulbaceae bacterium | reverse complement strand
TACCGATAACCGTACCGAATATACCAAGAAGCGGGGCCACAGTAATCATGGTGTCGAGCACCGTCATACCCTGGGACATCTTTTTCACCATGTTCTGGGCCTCGGCCTCCATGGCCTTGCTCATGTCGTACTCGCGATGGAGGATGCCGACATTAAGCACTCGAATTACATGGTCTTCACAGCCCTTTGTTTTTTCTTTGATCTGCCGCCAGTCGCCGCTTTGGGCAAGTTGTAAGATCTCATCCAGTAGCTTACGATTACGTCTTCTCTTTATCTGGACCCAGAACAAGAGCCGTTCGCCAATGACGGTCATCACCACCATGGAACAGGCGAGCAGCGGCCACATCACCGGCCCACCGTTTTGTATTATTTCATAGATTCTCATTGATTATTTCCCATAGTAATTGCCGGATGAATTAACCCGGCAATGATTCGCAGCGTCTGAACAAAGGTGGCGGGTGATGGGCTACAGACCAGGTCTGGCTTGATAACATGCACTCGATTATCCTGCACAGCCTTGATAATGAAAGTTCGTTGCCACTTCACTTTTTCCTCTGTCGCAATGCCAGTTTCAGAGCCCATAATGGCAATGATGATCACATCTGGGTTTTGGCCAATTACTTTTTCGTAATTGGTGGTGCCGGATTTTTGATCTTCGATAATATTGATGCCACCACCCAGGACAATAAAGTCATGGGTAAAAGACGTTAACACCGAACCAAATAGTGGCCTAGACCCCACTTGGAGAAAGACTTTTTGTTTTGGCAAAGAAGATATTTCCCTCTGGACATTTTCCACATCATCTCTTGCCTGTTTGACGATTTGCTTCGCTTTCTCTTCAAGACCCAACAGGCGTCCAAGCCTGAGGAAATGAGTACAGATGTCCGCAAATGAAGCAGGTTGCTTAAATTGGACAACCTTGATTTTCGCAGCCTCTAATTGCCTTATCTGCTCCGGCCTGGTTAAGGCGGTGGCCAGCACCAAGTCAGGTTGCAGGCTGATAATCTTCTCGACGGACACCTGCATGACCGAACCGATTTTTTCTTTCAGCCTCGCCGCTGCAGGCCTTACGCAGTATCTGGTATTGCCGACCAACCGGTCACCGGCACCCAGCAGGTAGACATTCTCTGTGTTGATTGGGCCTAAAGAGACGATCCGTTTTGGAAAATATTGAGCATAAACCGCCTGATCGTTCAACAAAAAGAGACAACTAAAGAGTGGCCACAGACACCATAAAAATTTAAATAAGGCCATGATCAATAATACCTGGCCAGGGTCAGGCTGCGTTGCAGGCGCTCCATGAAAAAGGAGATAAGTTCAGGGTAGTAGGCCAGCCCCTTGAAATAGTCGGCATCTCCATATCTAATCATGGGGCATTGCACGGCAAAGCCCATGTCTTCAAGGCCTGCGCGCCAGCTCTTCTCGTCGCCCATGAGATCATCTTCCGCATGCATGCCGGCCAGGTACATCATGGGGATGATTTTTACCTTTTTGTATTGACGGGCAAGATTTTGCCGCTTCATCCGGGCCAGCACCGCCTCATGATCCGGCACCCCTTCGACGCTTGCCGCCAGCACATTGGGGTAGAGGTCGGCCACCAGCCTTTCCATACCGAGATAGACGATGTTTACCGGATCAGCGGCCAGGGGCGTGCCATGCAGGGCCAGGAGGTTGAGCCCCTCATCCGGGGCCAGAAATTCCTGTTCAACCACATCAAGGGTCTCTCTGACAAAATCCCAGCGGTGCAGCAGGGTTTCACTTAATAATACCCTCAGGCCCGGGAAATACTCGCAGGTCTCGGCCATCTGCTGGTACTCGGTGCCCGGGAAGATATGCAGGGGCTGGACAACTGCCTTGCGGAACCCCAGGGCCTCCACTCTGGCCAGGGTCTCCTGTAGGCTGGGCAGTCCCATTTTTTTGCGGATGATCTCCGAGGTGTAGGCCCAAAATGTTTCATGCTTCGGGAACTTCTCGGCAAGTCTTTTTCGGAAAATATCAAGGGCCGCCTTGCCCCGACTGTTGCTGCCAAAGGCGGCAATGACGATGGCCGGTTTTTCTTTCAGTATCGGCAGTCGCATCTTGCGGCCGATGTATCCGTGCTGGTGCATGGGAACTCCTTGTTTTAGGTAATAATAGCCGGAGAACCGCCGGTTGCCATCCGTACCCAGTATCAGAATGATTGTCGCAAGGGCTTTTGGTCACCTTGCAAAATTACTCTTTAATTCTAAGATGATTATTGATGGCTGATTCGTAGCTCTGCCTTCCATGCCTTTTCCGCAACAAAGGGCTGGGTAATATGTTTTGAGTTTGGGGGAACCAAGGCAAGCAAGCCGGCAAAGTCACTTTCCGTCAACAAAGGCTTCACATGGGTTGTGCGAAAATGGTGCGGCGCCTTACTTGCGGAAATAACAGAGATGGTCTGGCGAATAGCCCGGGTATCCACCTTGACTCCGCACAGGGTGTCATATTTGTTGAGTGGTGCCTTGATATCCATGGCTAGATAATCAACAAGCTCTTCTTTCAGCAGCAATTCAACCATCTCCGGGTGAGAGCCGTTGGTGTCAAGTTTTACCGCAAAACCGAGACCTTTAACCTTATTAATAAACTGGGGGAGATCTGCATGTCCTGTGGGCTCGCCGCCGCTGATCACCACCCCGCCAAGCCGACCTTGGCGACGTTTTAAAAAGTCAAAGACCTCTCTTTCCCCATACTGCGTAGCACCTTTTGGGGCCAGCAGGGAACCGTTATGACAAAAGGGGCAGCGGAAATTGCAGCCTTGAGTAAAAAGCACTGCCGCCACCTTGCCGGGGTAATCACTGAAAGAGCAGCGTTGCAGCCCGCCGATGACCATCAGCTTGTCACCTGGAAATGGCTGCGTTCAGCAAATTCAGCCCGTTTGCCTTCATTCCATTGTTTTACAGGGCGCAGGTAGCCCACTACCCTGGAGTAGACCTCGGTCTCTTCGCCGCATTCAGGACAAATAGGCGCTTCGCCATTGATATAGCCATGGTTCATGCAGATGGAAAAAGAAGGGGTCAGGGTAAAATAGGGGAGTTGATACTGTTCACAGATGGTGCGGACAAAGGATTTTACAGCCGCCGGATCAGGTGCTGCCTCTCCGAGAAAACAGTGCAGAACAGTGCCGCCGGTATAGCGACTTTGCAAAGGGTCCTGCAGATCAAGAACTTGAAAAATATCATCACTGTAATTGACCGGAAGCTGGGTGGAGTTGGAATAAAGTGGGGTTTGGCTCTCGGTTTTCAGGCAGCATTTCATTTGCGGAAACCGCTTTTGATCCAAGCGGGCCAAGCGGTATCCGGTTCCCTCTGCCGGAGTGGCTTCCAGGTTGTAATGGTTGCCTGTTTCGTGCTGGAATTGTTGCAGACGGCTGCGCATATGATCCAGCATCCGGATGGCGAATGCCTGTCCTTCCTCTGTGCCGATATCTTTGCCGAAAAGGTTCAGGCCGGCCTCGTTGGCGCCGATAATGCCGATGGTGGAAAAATGATTTTTCCAGTAGCAGTTGAAACGTTCTTTTATCCGGCGCAGATAATAAAGGGTGTATGGGTAGAGGCCTTTATCGGTGAAATTTTCCAGGACCTTGCGTTTTACCTCCAGGCTGGTGCGGGCGATATCCATCTGCCTGTCTAAGCTGGTCATAAAATCTTCTTCATTATCTGCCTGAAAACCAAGCGCTGCCAGATTAATGGTCACCACGCCGATGGAACCGGTGAGCGGGTTGGCCCCAAACAGACCGCCGCCGCGTTTCTCCAGTTCCCTAGTATCGAGGCGTAGACGGCAACACATGGAACGGGCGTCATCCGGGGAGAGGTCGGAGTTGACGAAATTGGCAAAATAGGGGATGCCGTAACGGGCCGTGACCTCCCACAGGCGATCAAGCTCCCGGTTGTCCCAGTTAAAATCCGCCCCGATATTGTAGGTGGGGATAGGAAAGGTAAAGACCCTGGCCTGGGCGTCTCCTTCCGCCATCACCTCAAGAAAGGCCTGGTTGATGGCGGTCATCTCTTTTTGAAACTCTCCGTATGTTTCCTGCTGCAGCTCCCCGCCAATGATGACCGGTTGGTCAGCCAAGGTCTTTGGCGGCTGCAGATCCATGGTCAGATTGGTAAAAGGTGTTTGGAAGCCGACCCTGGTGGGCACATTCAAGTTGAAAATAAATTCCTGAATGGCCTGCTTGACCTCTTTATAGCTTAACTTATCAAAGCGGACAAAGGGGGCAAGCAGGGTATCGAAACCGGCAAAGGCCTGGGCACCGGCCGCTTCCCCCTGAAGAGTGTAGAAAAAATTGACGATCTGGCCCAGGGCCGAGCGAAAATGTTTGGCCGGCTTGGACACCGCCTTGCCCTGCACCCCGCAGAAACCCTGGCGTAATAAATCTTGCAGATCCCAACCCACGCAATAGACAGACAGTAAGCCCAAGTCATGAATGTGCAGATCTCCGGCCTCATGGGCCTCCCGTACTTCTTGCGAATAGATGGAATTCAGCCAGTAAGTTTTACTGACCTCGCTGGAGATATAATTATTGAGCCCCTGCAACGAGTAGCCCATGTTGGAGTTTTCCTCCACCTGCCAGTCAAGGCGTTCGAGATAATTATCAATGAGTTTGACATCGGCCCGGGCAGCAATTTGCCGAATGTGGGCGTGTTGTTCCCGGTAGAGGATATAGGCCTTTGCGGTTTTTTTGTAGGGAGAGGCGAGCAGCACCTCTTCCACCAGATCCTGGACCTCCTCCACCTCCGGAATTTCATGGTCAATAACAGTCTGAGCCAGACTTAATACCCGGATGGTCAACCGTTTAGCTTCCGGTTTGTCAAACTCACCAGTGACTTTGGCGGCTTTAAAAATGGCGTCGGTAATCTTGCCGGCGTTAAAAGCGGTAACGGATTTATTGCGTTTGCGGATGGAACAAAAAACAACGGGAGCTGGTTGATCAGCATATAGGGCTACATTTGTGGACATGGCTTTTCCTTTCCTCGAAGGGTACGCCTTCCTCGTCAGAGGGGTAGGCTCGGCATTATGGTTTGTTTGGCAGGTCTTCGGACTTATGGACGTGAAAAAAAGTTCTACTGGTCATCGCTTCCCAGGTTTTTTATCAACCCAGTGCTTGATGATGACGGTCGTTTCCATTTACCGCTGCGGGACAGCCCCGGATTCACACCGGGTTCCCTGTTGCCGCGCCTCCCTGAGGCGCACCAAACTGAACCCACAACATATGGTGTTTTGTTTTTGTCGTCAATACTAAATGTTGTGTTTTTTGCTAAAAACTGCCGAGCGCCATGGAGCCGATGGCCTCGCCGAGATCCAGATAGTTGCCCTGAAGAATGGCCTCCTGGTCGAGCACCGTGACCAGTTGGGGATGATTGACGATATACTCATCCAGCCGTTCTCCTGTGACCACAATGGTCTCCATGGTTACTGGCGTTTGCTCACCATGGCCGCCGGCATGACTTGCTGTCTTGTTTGTTTCATGACCAGCCGACACTGGCCCGCCATGAAACAAGAGAGCCAGGATGGCCATGGTGATAAGGTAAAATTGTCTCATAATTGCTAATCCCTATGTTTTATCAGATCTTTTTCCTCTTCCAGCCGATGAGCAAGATGGCCAGCAGGCCAATGACAATGGCCATTACCCACCACTCTGAACCGGAGGCGGTTGTCTGGGTCTTTTCCGCCTTTTCTTCCACCATCTCGAGACCTTCCAGCTTCTTACCCTCTGTCTTGGCCTTGACGGACTCTTCCTTTTGAATTTCCGTAAGGGTCTTGGCCAGACTCTCACGGGTCTTTTGGTATTGCGCCTCATTCTCTTGCTGGGTTCGCCCGGTGGCCTTGGCAACTTCCAGCTTGAATTGATCCAGCTGGGCCGGGGTGAGCAGACCATAGAGGGAGATGATATTGGCGGTAAACTGCTGCAGCATGGGATTATTGCAGGTGTGTTCACAGCAGGCCACACCCTTTTCAATCACATTCATGGCATATGTCCTGGCCAGATTTTTTTTCATTTCAGTGGGAGCCTGCCAGTATTTCTTGCGGTCGGCCTCCAGCATGCGGGCGGCCATGGATTGTATGGCCCAGGGGTTTTCTTTGTCAAAAAACTCCTTCAGGTCAAGGCCGTATTTATCCTCAATATAGACATCATGAATCTGTTCCCACTGGGACTTGTCCACCGCATAAGGGGTGGTAACCTGAAAACCCCAGAGATATTCCACAAACTTATCCATCTGCCGAGCCCCGGCGTAGCCCTCGGACTTCATGCCTTCAATCCATTTTGGATTAAGGTAGCGGGTACGCAAGGCCTTGCCGATTGATTTGGCCAGATCGTCCACCTTTACCGTGCCATCCTGAAGGTTGGCCACCATGGCATCCGGATATTCTCCGGTCTGCTTCTTGACGGCCAGCGACAGACCACCCAAAAAGGCAAACATGTCATCGTTATCCAGCATGTTGTAGAGATTGGAGGAACGGCTGTGCATGGTAATTTTCACGTCACTGAGGTTTTGCTTATAGGCACTTTTCAGGGATCTGCCCCAGAGTTTATCGCCATAGGCAAAGGAGTAATGGTGCATCCAGACATCGGCGATCTCATCATCCGACTCCCAGGTGCCGCTGTTTGGAATGAGTTCCTGCATGGCGTGGACATAGGCCCCGGGCATGGGTCCAAAGACCCTGGCCTGGCTCAATGTCCTGGCCTCGTCCTCAGAATACCCTTTGTCAAGAAGAGATTGGGCTATGCGACGGTTATGAACGGCCACAAAGTTTTCTACATCGCTGAGTGACCCGGCCAGGCGTACCGCTCGGTCCAGCAACTTTATCGTCTTGGGGAAGGCGTCACGGTAAAGCCCGGAGCACTGGAGCAGGACATCAATCCTTGGTCGCCCCAGAACCTGGCCAGGAATGGCACTAACATCCACCACCCGCCCTTTCTTGTCCCAGACAGGGGTGATGCCGAGAAGATGGAGGGCGGCAGATTCATTAACTCCTTCATTTCTCTGGGTCTCTGTACTCCAGAGAATAATGCCCAATTTGTCTGGATATGTGCCATTCTTCTCTTGGTAATCATTGATCAGGGTCTCTGCCAGCTTCCTTCCCTGGGCAAAGGCCTCCGCTGAAGGGACCTTGTCCACGTTGAAGCCATAAAAATTTCGGCCGGTGGGGATGGATTCCGGGTTGCGGATCGGATCATTGCCCTTTCCAGGAGATATATATCCCCCTGCCAATGCCCTTAACAGGGATGTTGTTTCGGCCTTGCCACTTGCCGTTAGTCTGGCCTTCATATCTTCCTGACTGATCTCAGGACTGGCAAGACAGATAGCACCGGTCAGATCATCCAGGGCCGCGCCCTCAGGGGAAACCCCGAAGGTATGAAGGCCATAGGGGATGAGTTTTTCCTGTAATTCAAGGATATAATGTTCCACCTCTTCTATGGCCTCATCATCCAGTTCGTTCAGGCCAAGATCCTTATCAAGAGCCAATTTTCGGATCAACTGGTGGACGGTTTTCAATTTTTCACCGGCCAGGGCCTCATCCAGGGCCTGGGCATTATGATAGGCATCGATTGCCCCGGTAAGCTCCCGGTATTCCATATAGGAGCCACCCTTCTTCAGGGGCGGGATCAGATGGTCGATAATTACCCCCCGGCCTCGTCGCTTGGCCTGGATCCCCTCCCCGACATTATCGACAATATAGGGGTAGATATTGGGAATGTCTTGGCTCAGGATCTCGGGGGGGCATGTCATGGACAACCCGATCTGCTTACCGGGGAGCCATTCGTGGGTGCCGTGCTTGCCAAGGCTGATGACGGCGTCTGCCTTAAACTCTTTTTTAAGCCAGAGGTAAAAGGCGATATATTGATGATGGGGGTAAACTTTAGGATCATGGTACAATTGGTCCGCATCTTCCCCAAATCCCCTGGACGGCTGGGGCAGGACAATGATATTGCCCAGATCCACCAGAGGGATAATGATCTCCTGATCTTTGATCATTATATCGGAGTGTTCCACCTCTCCCCATTGGCGGACTACCGATTCTTTGAAATCAGGATCAAGCGTGGCAAACCAGCCTTTATATTTCTTAATCGGAATACGTACCACGCCTCCGGCAGCGATAAGCTTATCCAGCTCCCCCGGTGCCCACGACCCTACATTCCGGCCGCTGAGCAGTATCCGTTTCTTAATCTCCTCTTCTCGGGGCAGTTTTCCGGCCAGCTGATAACCAGCTTCCTTCATGGCGGGCAGGATAGTGGCAATGGATTTAAAGAGGTTCAGGTAACTGGCACCAACATTTTGTTTACCCGGTGGATGGTTCCAATAGAGGATAGCGATTTTCTTCTCATTATTTGGTTTTTGCTGCAGATTGTGCCAGGCCTTGATGCGCCCCACCAAAAAATCAATATTTTCCGGCATGGGAACAGTATCGTAGACCAGATCTGTGGTTCCCTTTAGTCTGGCGGCAGATTTCCCGCCAACAATAGTTGGCTCTATGCCGCCACTCTGTTCCGGCACACAGAGCTGGCTTGCCACCCTCAGTGGGGAGGTGCCCTGGGCAGATTGCTGCCACTGATCAATGGTGATGGGGTCGGTTGACAGGGGGATAAAGACCGGGGCGTTGAGAGTGCGGAGAATACGATCGGTCTCTTCGGGAAACCCTTTGAGGAATCTAAAGCCAAACCCACAAATGGCCTGAACCCGGGGCTTGTTATCACCATTAAGGAAAAAATCTTGCAACGAATGATGATAAGGGGGTCTGCCAAAGACCGGCAGCACATTTATCCCCTCCTTTTCCAGAGTATGAATTATCTCGGCCTCCAACCTGCCTCCACCCTGTACGGCAGAGGTACTGAAGGTATGGATACCCACCCAGAAGCCATCTGCCGAAAACTTGCCAGACTGACGATACCAGGCGAGATATGTTTCATAATCGCTAAAGATCTCCTTGGTGTCAGGATGGAAAATACCGGCCTTCGGCAGGGTAAAGGGCTGATCGTAGCTCACCTCCTCGCCCTGATCGGCCAGAGTCAGCAGGATGAGATTTTGAACATTTTCCCTGGTGGGAGGGGAATAATATCTTTCGGTCTGTTTATTTATTATCAGGCCTTGCTTGGTTAACCCCTCAGCAAGGTAGGCACAACGCAGGCTGTAGATTGCCGGTTTCCTGTCCCCTAGATTTGCGGCCAGGAATTCACCAATCTCCTGATGCATAAAATCAGCCACGATGATGGCCGCGTTCTGTATTTGTCCAAGGGGCACCTTGCCTGCCCGAATATCCCGATCCGTATAGGATGCAAAGCGATATCGACTGGCCAGGGGAAGGTTCCGTAACTCCTTGAATGTTCGTGCCACCACCAGGCTGTCACCCACTCCGGTGAGGATAACCACCTCCTTTTGCCCGGCATCTGCCAGACTGGTGGTTGGTAACAACAGCAAAAAGAGAATAAATAAAAATGTCCTACTCGATCTCATTGAGTACTCCTTCACCAGCCTCATTAGGGATATAGATCATCCGACCATCCTTTAACCGATAGGCCGTTCCCAGGCGTATGCCTTCATCGCCCCCCACCTTGCGGTCTGTCATCTTTTTAACCTTAACCTCTTTGCCCTTCTTGGTGATGATCTGCCATTGATCCTTTACTTTTTTCATAATGGTGACCTCACTCTCCGGATCAAAGAAGTCCTGCATCTTATAGGTGGCCATGAGGGAGAGAAAGAGGGCAACAATAAAGACCAGGGCCACATCAAAGAGGTTGGCCACGCCAAGCATGGGGTCTTCCTGGCTTGCCCCGGACAGCAGCGATGGACGTCTATTTTTCTTCAGGTATTTCATCAGCAACCAGGGCCTCGGTAATCAGGTTTATATGACGCATGTCCTCGGTGACCCAGCGTTCTTTAATCACCGAAAAGAAATGGGCGGTGATGCCTAAGGCCAGACCGACAACCGTGGTGGTAAAGGCCAGAATCAGGCTGGAGGAGAGCTGGGCCATATCACCCTGGGTCAATCCGGCAAGACCGGTACCCATGGGAATTAAGGTTCCCATCAGGCCGAGACTGGGGCCAATGCGAACGATCAAGCGTATCTTGTCCACCTCCTTGATCAGGTCATATTCCTGGCGCTGATTCAGGTCTTCAAGCCGTTCTTCCTGAAACAATTGGACATTATCAATAATATCCGATACCTCCCTGGCATAGTTGCTTACGTGCAGGGGCAGATTTGCCCTTAATTGGGCTGGCAGTTGTTTGGCTGTGTGGATGTCCTCAAGGAAATTAGCCAGATGACGGTCTTTACGAAATTGTCGTCGCTTGAGCCCTTCGGCGATGAATCCGCCACTATAGAGCACCAGCCAGAGGGAAAGGAGAATAAGCATGATTACCACCGGATATAGCAGGGCTGTGGAAATCGTGTAGAGAATTGTCTGAAAGATCGGAAAGATGTTCATCCGGAGGTTACTCCTTTTGCATAATACGTCTTTATGAAACCAACGCCAACGGTGAAAATAACTAAGATCGTCATGATAGCGGTATGCATATAATCTGACTGGCCGGTTGGCTGGTTAGAAACGGCCATGGCAAAGGTGGCCTTTATCTCCGGAAAAAGAGGGGCAATCATCACCGTCAACAAAAAATAGAGGGCAATCATAACCATGGATTGCCCCAGAAAAGAAGTGGTGGAAGAAATCTGCCGGCGAAAGAGAAAGATCAGGGCGCAGGTAAACAAAATAATACCACTAAACAGGCCAAACAGGGCCAGGGTGGTTGACAATGGCGATAGATCCAGCAGGGAAATGGCCAGGGTAAGGTTGAGCAGGATTACTGTGGCGCAGATCGGGCATGGTAAAATAAGAGGCAGACTGGCACGCAGGGGCAGCTGTCTTTCTTGCTGCGGATTGGCAAGAAGGAGTCTGGTGCCCCAGATAAAAAGCCCAAAGGCAACCGCGAGATGGATCAGCATACCGTAGCGCAGCATATTCAACAGGTGGTCCAGATAATTAAGCAGATTAAATCTGCTAATCAGGAAATAGGCCGCCAAAAACAACAGCAGGTAGACCAGAAGAGAGCCGGTCAGAAAGGCGGTCTTTCTGACCGGTGATATCGACCTGTTATAAAGTTGAACGCCCAGCCCCAGGCCGACCTTGATCCCAAAGATCGAAAAGGCGACCAGTATTCCGGTTATCCATAGTTGATGTAGCATTGCTTTTCCCTGAATTGCTTTCCCCCAGATCAGCTTGCCGATCTGGGGGAAAGACTTGAATGCTTATCCGCAAATATTGTTAAAACTGCATCTCATAGCCGACCTTGAAGAGGCGGCCCATGCCATAATATGCATAGCGAGTGGAGGCATCCTCATCCATCTTGCCGGATACCTGAACCTCGTCGTCAAAGATATTTTCAATAGTGACGCTGAGATGACCACCAGCTAATGGGTATTTGCCATAAAGATCGACGGTGGTGATATCGTCGAGGTTGTACTCCCGGCTGGCGAGGATGTTAACATCCAGGTTTGCGGTCAGCTTTTCGCCAAGGTAGGAAAGTCCCACGGAGGATTGAAACTTGGCGCCGGGCTGATATTTTTCACCCGCGGGATCTTCAGCAATGGGTTCGGCCGAGTAACCGGCCCAGTTCAGGCCTAGACCGGCCAAGGAGTCGGATCTGTGGGCAAAGGGAGTGAGACCGATCTGCCATTCGATACCACTGGACTGATAATCACCGGCATTGAAATAAGTAAGAGGATAGCCATTAGAGCGGTCGATCTCGATTTTATCCTCATAGGCCATGTGAAAGAGGGCCAGACGCAGGTTGATGAGGGCATGGTCATACTTCACCCCGGTCTCATAGGTCCAGCCCTCTTCCGGCCCCACGTTGGGATTGCCCACCATGAATGAACTGGAGTAGTAGCGGTTATTAAAGGTCGGGGCCCGGAAGGCCTTGCCGGTGTTGGCAAAGAGTGAAAGGCTGTCAGTGGCCGCCCAGGAAAGGCCAAGGGAGGGCAGGAAACGGTCATAATCATCGGTGCCTGATTCGCCGTCAATGAACTGCTCCCGGGCGCCCATGGTGATGGTCAACTTTTTAGCGAACTCCTTTTTCATTTGGGCAAAAAGGGCGTAATCATTGCGGTAATGGTAGCCATATTTGGTGCTGTAATCGGCGGAGCGATAAACATAGTCCGCGCCGGTGGTCAGTTCCGCCCAGTCAAAACCGAAACGGTAATCAGCACCAAAACCAGCGTTCATGTTCCTGTTCCTGTCAACTTCCTTGCTTGGATTGGTAAACTCTTCACGGCGCATCTCTCCGGAATTATAGAAGACCTTGGCATGCAGGGACTCCGTCTCATAGCGGACAGTGGTCATAAGTTTCGTGTCCTCCTGGTCGGTGCCACTGGCCAGGGTGCCGTCATCATTGACCTTCAGGTATTCAGTGTCATAGAAGCTCCCCTGTAGATCAACAAAGAGATGATCGGTGGGGGCCAGACTGGCACTTACCCCATAACGATTGGTGTCACCGGTGTCGTAATGATAATTGCGGCTGAAGTTTTGGGAAATCTTGGAAAGACCACCCAGATGTTGATAATTGACACCGAGGTTGAGCAGGGGGCTGTTGTAATAGACGTTGCCCTCGGCATATTCATAATCACCGCCCGTGACCTGGAACCCCTTGCTCTTTTCGCCATTTCGTTTCGTGATGATATTGATGACCCCGCTCATGGCATCGGCGCCATAGAGGGTGGCGGCTGCGCCTTTTAAGATCTCCACCCGCTCGATCTGATTTAAGGGGATGGTGTCAAGGTCATAGGAAGCGCCGGCAGCAGACTGGATGGGGACGCCGTTAACCAGTACCAGTTCTCCACCATAGACGCCGCGCATTGGAAGCTCGCTGTTCATCCCGCCATGACCGATCCCCAAGGGCCCAAAGGCCTTGTAGCCCAGACCTCCACTCTTGCGCAGGGCCGTGACCAGATTGGAGGCACCGGTCTCTACGAGTTGCTCCTTTGAAAGGATCGTGACAAAACGGGGGGTCTCCTTTTCCTCAACCGGAAAGCGCTCTGCCGTGACAGTGATGGTGTCCATGGTGGGTGTTGGCTGATCGGCCCAGGCCAACGGACAGGCGGCCATGGAGATGGTAATGCTTAGAAATAATTTGGTAACGTACTTTTTGTTCATGGTGATCTCCTTCCTCTTTTCTCGCCGCCAGTGGATGAGCAATCGGCGGTTTGAAGTGCGAGTCCGGGCAAAAAAAATCCCCGGACCAATGAATATTGATCCGGGGATTCCCTAAATTTCCACGAATAACCATGAGCATTCCACCCCTTGTCCACGGAGGCAGGCTCTTCCTGCTGTGCTATTTCTCTGGCACATGCAGTCATGAAAGAAATCATATTACCGGTGGAGGTAGCACAATTTCCTTTCATGGTACATTTTCAGACAGGTCTTCTGACTCCTGGTTCGTTCTACTTGTTGCGCCTTCCCATTTTCGTATAGAAAACAGTGACTTTAATGCAACGTTCGTCCCCAGTTACAGCGGCGGGCCCGTCCCGGATTCACACCGGGTTCCCTATTATGCTCGGCTAAGAGCATCTGAAAAATTTCAAACAAATCTAATTTAAAAAAATAAGGAAGTCAATAAGCTAGTTCAAAGGGGAATCTGTTTTAGACATTTTCCTTATGCAAAAACTGAATCGAAATTATTTTTGTTCAGATGTAAGACGCTATAGATTTAAAAGTGAAAGGTACCCCCCTTTGGCTATCTTAAGCGTTTAAGAAGAACTGTAAGTTAAGATGTTTCCTGATTATGAGTTCGAGATCTTTATTTGACTGTCAAACCTGAATGGATCTTCGAGTGAAAATTGTCAGATCTGATCACGACAACTACAATTTAAATTATTTAGACACGACAATTCTGTTATAACTTCAGAAGCTGAAATTATAGAAAAAGAGAGCAAATTCACCTTCAAAGTTTTATAAAGAGGTCTAGCCAGCGCTTGAAACCTTGATGCACATATTTTTTCTCTAGTGTTCATCTTCAGGCCACACCACATCAATTGCAAAGTGGTGACAGAAGTGGTGACAGAAATAAAATTTAAGCAACCATAAACAAAGCCAACTTGCTGAATATATTAAGTTTTAAATTTATATTTATTTAGCAGGTCCAAAATCTAGAATAGGCCATTACCATGAACCAACGCATGATCAATGTGGGTTTTGGCAACTCGGTTGTAGCCAGTCGCGTACTCCTTGTTATCAATCCAAAATCATCCCCCATTAAAAAACTAAAAGACGAAGCAAAGGCGCAGAAAAAGCTCATTGATGTCACTGAAGGCCGGAAAACCAGATCCATCATCATCCTGGACACCAGTCATGTGATTCTCTCTGCTGTCCAACCAGAAACCGTCACCCAGCGTTTCACGTCCTCCCCCCTTGACGATGAGGAATCCTAAGTGAAAGGAAATATCATTATTCTCTCTGCCCCATCCGGTACAGGGAAGACAACAATTTTAAGAAAGATCATGCCGGAGCTTGGCCACATCAGTTTTTCGATTTCCCACACTACACGTAAAGCAAGAGTTGGCGAGAAAAACGGTGTTGATTATCATTTCGTCGACCAAGAAGAATTTCTCCGCCTTAAAGAACAGGGGGAATTTATCGAATGGGCAGAGGTACATGGCAATTATTACGGTACGTCTGTACTATCTGTTGTGCAATTGCAGGAACAGGGACAGGATGTCGTACTTGATATTGATATTCAAGGGGCAAGACAGGTCAGAGAGAAACTACCTGAAGCATCATCCATTTTCATCATTCCCCCCTCCTGGGAAGAACAGGAAAAAAGATTACGCGGGCGAGGCACTGATGACGAGACCACCATTCATCTTCGCCTGACCAATGCCAAAGCCGAACTCAAAGACATTGACCTCTATGATTTTGTGGTGGTGAATGATACCATTGATGATGCAGCAGCCATGTTTAAAGCAATTATTCTGACGTTGCGCGCCAAACAGCGCCGTTTTGCCAATGGCAACGCCATTACACTTTTATAATCACCATGACAAAAAAACAAACTACCAGCAAAGCCAAACGCTTTAATGATTCAGAATTTATCACATGGGGAATTCACCCTGTTACTGAAGTTCTGCAGCAATCGCCACAGACTATTGCCGAAATATATGTTTTAAAAGACAAAAAACAGCTCAAGATTCAAGATATTATCGATCTTGCTAAGGAAAAAGGGG
This sequence comes from Desulfobulbaceae bacterium, assembly GCA_027859235.1. Classification (GTDB taxonomy): domain Bacteria; phylum Desulfobacterota; class Desulfobulbia; order Desulfobulbales; family SURF-16; genus JAJRUT01. Next base: position 2,376 of record JAQIBE010000267.1, on the reverse strand, counting down.
TGCGGGTTAAATTTGAGTCAGATTTTTTCATCGCCAGTGAAAGTGGTACGAAATGCAACCATCAAGGTGTTATTGCCAAAACCATGGCTATTGCCACCGTTGACGAAAAAACATTTCTGGCGTCACTGGAAGATCCCAAAACCCCACCACTGCTCCTGGCGTTAGACTCCATTCAAGACCCTCATAACCTCGGTGCTATTTTACGCTCAGCCGCGTCAGCTGGTGTCACAGGAGTCATCATGCCTAAAGATAGAACCGCTCCACTTGGTGGGACTGTTCAGAAAATAGCCGCCGGAGCCCTGAGCCATCTCCAGATTACCCTGGTGACCAACCTTTCTAATTTCTTACAACTCTTGCAACATTACAATATCTGGAACTATGGTACGGTTAAGGACGGTGGCCAGTCCATTTACGCTACCGACATGACAGGACCTGTTTGTATTGTAATCGGTAATGAGGAAAAGGGTATTCGTCCGTTGGTAGCTAAACACTGTGACTTTAAAATTTCGATCCCCATGCAGGGTGAATTGGATTCATTAAATGCATCCGTTGCCGCAGGTATTACCCTTTTTGAAGTCGTGCGCCAAAGAATAAGCATCTAAAGTTCAGATACGAATTATTAGCCCATCTTAACATATATAGATCTCCCCAATAAACTCATACACAGAAGAACAACATGAAAAAATCACTTGGCGCAAATCCCCTTGTTTACCCCACTCCTGTCTGGGTTATCGGCACATATAACCCAGACGGCAGCGCAAATGTCATGACAGCAGCCTGGGGAGGTATCTGTTGTTCAAAACCGCCATGTCTCGCTGTTTCGTTACGGGAAGCCACCCAAACCCATGGCAATATTCTCCGCAACAAATCCTTTACGGTGAATATTGTGACTGAACAATTTATTCCCGAAGCTGATTATTTTGGAATATCCACAGGGAAAAATACGGATAAATTTGCGGACACTGGCTTATCTGTTGAAAAAAGTAGCCTTGTTGACGCACCGATGATCAAAGAATTCCCCTTAAATCTTGAATGCCGGTTGAAAGACGTGGTTGAAGTTGGATTGCACACCCAGTTTATCGGCGAGATTATCGACGTTAAGGCTATGGAATCAATTCTCGGCGAACAGAATGTTCCAGATGTTGATCTACTCCGTCCAGTCGTTTTTTCACCGGTTGTACGTAAATACCACCTCCTTGGTGAAACGATCGGCCGAGCATTTCATATTGGCAAACAATTTCGCAAGAAAGAGAACAAATAGCCTCTAGAACAGTGATGTGCAAATGTGGCCCCCCCTCTTCAAAAAACTCAACAGATACCACCTTGGCCCGAGCTTAAAATAATGTTTGAATGGATTCTCACCCTCTTTAGTCTTCTTGGCACATGGTTTAACATCAGGAAGAATATCATCTGCTGGCCCTTATGGACCATAGCGAATGTCGGCTGGATCTATTCTTTCGGGTCAAAAGATATGCGGGCCGAATGCATTCTATTCTCGGTTTATTTTATTTTATCGTCCTATGGATGGTATCGTTGGCATCATGACAAAAAAACTGAAAAGAACGCGATAGACGGATAAAATTATTAGGATTCATCTTTCTCTCAGCCCACTTATCAAAGGACTAAGCACGTCATACCGTATAATCCTAGAGAGTTAGAGCTTAAATAGTCTCATATCATTTACTCAATCTGGCCAAAATAAAAAAATAAAAAAAACATTTGCAAAAGTAAAAAAAAATGACATTATATATGATATCAATTTCAATTAAAGTTTCTATAGAGTAGTTTTCAGGGTTTAATCTACGAGAAATAATCCTTTTCATAATTAATTTGATTGATTGCGCTTTCCATCGCAATTTTTATTTTGATGCCGACAGCAAATGATGTCGACATTACGACTATCAACAAAGATGGTCAGCCGGCACATGCCGGTTATTTAACAAAGTGGTTCACGATTTTGAACCCCGTATAAAGGAGCAGTAAGATGGCAGAAGGAACAGTGAAGTGGTTTAACGACGCAAAAGGTTTTGGTTTCATCGAGCAAGAAGACGGCAGTGATGTTTTTGTTCACCACACAGCAATTCAAGCAGATGGTTTCAAATCTCTTGAAGAAGGACAACGTGTTTCCTTCGATATCGTTGACGGTCCTAAAGGACTTGCAGCTGATAACGTACAAAAGCTGTAATCGGTGAACATCCGATTAGACCTCTTTACTTTGAGCAGTTGCTTCATATAGAAAGAAGTCCAGCTTACGAAGCACTTGTCGGGTTCTATCTGCTCTAAGCAGATAGAGTAATAAAAAAGGCTGATTCCAATTATTTTGGAATCAGCCTTTTTTATATTACGCCACCCTCACACATTGACAACCTAATTACT
>JAQIBE010000257.1 GCA_027859235.1 Desulfobulbaceae bacterium | reverse complement strand
ACGGTGTGCGCGGCAGGCACAGGTTCGTTTTTAGATCAGCAGGCAGGACGGCTGGGGGTACGCGTGGAAGATATGGGGGCAATGGCCGTGGAGTCAGAGGATCCGGCCACCATTTCCGGCCGGTGCACCGTCTTTGCCGAAACCGATATGATCCATAAACAACAGATTGGCGTACCAAGAAATGATATTATTGCCGGGTTATGCAAATCATTGGTGCGTAATTATCTGGCCACGGTGGGCCGCGGCAAGCAGATCCTGGGACCGGTTTTTTTTCAGGGAGGCGTTGCCGCCAATAGAGGCATTGTCAGAGAGTTTGAAAAACAGCTGAAACTTCCTGTACAGGTATCAGAACATTTTGGTGTCGCCGGGGCCTATGGCGCGGCAATCTATGCCCAGAGACGAGGACCTTCTGAAAATACCTTTACCGGCTTTGATATCCTTGAGAGGGACTACAGGGTAAAGACCTTTACCTGCCGGAAATGTGAAGAGGAGTGCACAGTACTGCAACTCATGCGTGAGGGGAAGCTGGTAAGCTTCTGGAATGACCGCTGCGGTCGTTATTCCAATGCACAACTGCAGCTTACATAGAAAAACATGATTACGACCCAACTTCAGCCAATGATATGAGCATTACATGAAGTTTACGGTTGCCAGTTTACGGTTCAAGGTAAAACGAAGCAGATATTGCTTCGGCAATTAACTACTTGAATTTTAAAAAATTAATTATCAAACAATTAGCCACAGAGATAGCGTAGACTTCGAAACACGGACAAAAACTTCTGTGTTTTATGTGGATTCTGTGGCTAACAAAAAGATAATATTGAGATTATCAGAAAATTGCGTAGTATTTTTTAATGAATGTAGCCAAAAAAATACCTCCTCAGCGAGGAACTCGCGTGATTCGTTTTTTTGACGTAAAGAGTTTAAAAAATCAAGCAAGTTACTGTAGAAAGCGGAGAAAATAACGCATTGGTCCGGGTTACACCACATGCAATTTCTTATGAGAATAGTACAGAGCCATATAAAACAATAAAAAAAAGGCATTCCAAAATGGAATGCCTTTTTTATAACTTCAAGCGGTAATTAAGGTTTAATTATCGTCTTCAGCCTGCAGCTTATCCTGATAGTTGGTCAACTCAAGGATAGCCATTGCTGCACAATCACCCCGGCGGTTACCGGTCTGAATGATACGGGTATAGCCACCATTACGATCAGCATATTCAGGGCCAAGTTCGTTGAATAACTTTGCAACAACATTCTTGTCCTGAATGAAAGACAACGCCTGGCGGCGGGCATGGAGATCGCCACGCTTGCCGAGGGTAATCATCTTATCAACAACCTTGCGGACTTCTTTTGCCTTGGGGGTAGTTGTAACAATTCTTTCTTCACCAAGAACGGATGTTACCATATTCCGAACCATTGCTCTTCTATGGGAGGTGGTTCTTCCTAAACGGCGTCCAGTTTTTCTATGTCTCATAACGATACCTTCTGAATTAATACTTTGTTAAAACTAAATTATTCCTGTTCGTCTTCATCTTCTATGGGAGCAACTGGAATTTGCCAATTATCTATGGGCATCCCGAGGGATAAATCCATCTCAGAAAGAAGTTGTTTAATTTCATTCAAAGACTTACGGCCAAAATTCTTGGTTTTAAGCATTTCAGCTTCAGTCTTTTGGACCAACTCACCGATAAAGGTGATGTTCGCATTCCGCAGACAATTTGAAGAACGAACTGATAGCTCGAGATCTTCAACAGAACGATCCAGACCTTCATTAATCGGTTCGCCGTCATCAGCATTAATTTCTTCCTTGGGAGGCTCAACATTGTCCTCATTGAAATTAATGAATATAGTCATTTGCTCCTTGAGAATCTTGGCGGCAAAGGCCAGTGCATCTTCAGGAACGACGCTTCCGTCTGTGGTAATTTCAAGGATTAATTTGTCATAATCAGTCTGTTGTCCGACACGAGCCTGGTTAACAACAAACTTCACATTGAGAATAGGTGTAAATATAGCATCAATGGGAATGAATTCCAGAGGAAGCTCTTCATCCTTATTCATTTCTGCCGGGGAATACCCCTTACCCATCTTAATAACCATTTCAGCAGAAAAATCACGATCTGTAGTTACTGTACAGATGTGTTTTTCTGGATTCATGACTGTAACGGTATGATCACAAATAATATCGGCAGCAGTGATATTACCCTTACCCTTCTTTTCGATACGAACAACCTTAGCGGCAGAAGAATTAATCTGAAACCGGACTTCTTTCAGATTAAGAATAATTTCTGTAACATCTTCCACCACACCTGCTAATGAGGAATATTCATGGTGTGCGCCATCAATCTTCACTGCTGTTATCGCAGCACCCTGAATAGAGGAGAGTAAAATTCGTCGCAGGGTGTTCCCTATTGTGGTGGCATAACCACGTTCAAGGGGCTGACAGATGAATTTTCCATATCTATCCGTATGGGTGTCTGCATCAACTTCTAAGCGTTGAGGAGAAATGAGAGAGTGCCAATTCATATAGAAAGAGGCTGTCTCTTCAACAACTTCTTTAATTGTGTCTACTAGTGTTTCTTCAGTAATTTCTTCAATTTCAGTCATATATATTCTCTTCATCATGTCTCTTGAAAGATCATTTTCAAGAGCTTTTCATCAATAAGTACTGCTAAAACAGATACTTTTCGACAGGACAGGTTAACTGTTTGAAATATAAAGAGTTATTACATCACAAACGTTTAGCGGATGAAAGCATTTTTTCACCCGCTGAACATTTTCACCCAAAATAATGTCAAATTAATGACATAATGGTGATGTAATTATTTAGAGTATAGTTCAACAATAAGCTGCTCGTTGATCGGCAAGGTAAGCTCTTCACGTACAGGCATTGTTTTTACTGCACCCTTAAAGTTTGTGTGATCCGCAGACAACCAGCTAGGAACACCCCGGCGAGCAACAGACTCAATAGCCTCATTAATCGCTGAACATTTCTGGGTCTTATCTCTAATAGAAATCTCTTCACCAACGGTTACAAGGTAAGATGGGATATTAACCCTTTTACCATTAACTTGAATGTGATTGTGGCGAATAAGTTGACGTGCCTGGCGACGGGAACTGGCAAAACCAAGTCTATAAAGCGTATTATCTAAACGTCTCTCAAGAAACTTAAGCAGATTATCACCGGTAATGCCCTTCTGACGATCGGCCATGCTGAAATATCTGCGGAATTGATCTTCAAGAATACCGTAGACACGTCTAACCTTCTGCTTCTCACGTAACTGAATAGCGTAATCGGATTCTTTACGCATACGTGCCTGACCATGTTGACCAGGGGCATATGAACGACGTTCAAAAGCACATTTATCTGTGTAACAACGTTCGCCCTTTAAAAAGAGCTTTAATTTTTCGCGTCTGCACTGTCTGCAGGAAGCACCACGATATCTAGCCAATGTATCCCTCCACTATGGGTACAATTATTCCTTCAATAAGGGGACTGAAAATTACCCCCTGTATTATCTTATACTCTTCTACGCTTAGGTGGTTTACAGCCGTTATGGGGCATGGGAGTTACATCTACAATCTTAGTAACTTCAAAACCTTGGGCCTGTAAGGCACGAATTGCCGCTTCACGTCCAGGACCAGGGCCCTTAACGTGAACTTCTACCTTGCGCATGCCATGTTCTCTTGCATTGCGACCAGCAACCTCAACATTATTTTGAGCGGCAAAAGGGGTAGATTTTCTCGATCCTTTAAACCCGTGAACGCCTGAGCTACACCATGAAATAACATTACCCTGCTTATCAGAAATAGTGACAAGAGTATTGTTAAAGGTGGATTTTATATGAGCAACACCTTCAGGTACGTTCTTTTTTACTTTTTTCTTTATTTTTCTCTTGGGACTAGCCATCTACTTTCTCCGTGAGACGATTCTTACTTCTTCTTAACAACGGGACCGCGACGTGGACCCTTACGGGTACGTGCATTCGTCTTTGTACGCTGACCACGACATGGTAAACTGCGACGATGACGAAGGCCTCGATAACTGCCGAGATCCATCATGCGCTTGATATCCATTGCAACTGCACGTCGGCGATCACCTTCAACAGTAAATTCAGTTTCTAAAATTTGTCTGATAGCTGCAATTTCAGCATCAGTCAGATCATCACTGTTAAAAGTATGAGCGAGTCCAGCCTTATCCAGTATAATCTTGGAACTTGTCCGGCCAATTCCATGAATATAGGTTAAAGCAATTACCATATGTTTATTTCGGGGCAAATCAATGCCTGCTATACGCGCCAAGGGCTTCCTCCTAGTGTCGATTAAAGAGAATAAATCGAGAGCCATTCTCGTCTGAGGGTAATAATTAAATTATCCCTGACGTTGTTTATGTTTTTTGATTTTGCAATCTACGCGAATAACGCCTTTACGTTTAAAGACACGACACTCATTGCAAATTTTCTTAACTGATGAACGAACTTTCATAATATATACCTACTGAGGTGAAATTCTAAAAAAATTATTTTTTCCCGCCTTTAGACCTGAATGTTACACGGCCACGTGTAAGGTCATAGGGAGATAGTTCAATGGTAACTCTGTCGCCAGGCAGAATCTTGATGAAATGCATGCGCATTTTACCAGAAATATGAGCGAGTACTTTATGACCATTATCCAGTTCAACTCTGAACATTGCATTGGGTAATGGCTCTATTATAGTACCTTCAACCTGGATTGCCTCTTCTTTCGGCATACTATTCCCTTAAATTGATTTTCACGAAAAAGGTGAGAATATACTCTATTAAGGGAAAAATGCCCGTACTATTTTTCCTGGGCGAATTTATCTTAATGCAATTCTAAAATTCTTCGTTTTGTCGCCTACTTAAAACGAGCGGTCCATCCTCTGTAACAGCAATGGAATGTTCAAAGTGAGCGGAAACTTTTTTATCGGCGGTAATAACCGTCCAACCATCCTTGAGGACTTTAACCTCTTCAGTACCCAGATTGATCATGGGCTCAACAGCCAGAACCATTCCGGGGTGAAGCTTTGGTGTCTGACGCCCTGAATAAAAATTAGGCACTTCAGGCGGTTCATGCAGACTGCTACCGATACCATGACCGACAAAGTTGCGGACAATGCCATATCCGTAGCCTTCAATATAATCCTGAACCGCTTTTGAAACATCGTGGACCCGATTACCAATTTTCATGGCTTCTATGGCCCAATAAAGTGACTGCTGAGTATGCTTGAGTAAATCAGCTATCTCATCGGAAACCCTGCCCACAGGAATGGTTATGGCAGAGTCACCGAAAAATCCATTGATTTGAACCCCAAAATCAACAGAGAGGACATCCCCCTCTTGCAGGATACGTTTCTTTGAAGGGATACCATGGACAACCTCTTCGTTAATGGAAACACAAAGACTCCCAGGAAACCCTCTATACCCTTTAAAGGCAGGTACACCGCCCTGTTTACGACAATTCTTTTCAGCCAGCTGATCAAGCTGCCAGGTGGAGACACCTGGCTTAACATTATCTTCTACAAGTTCAAGGGTGTTGGCAACGATCTGATTGGCCACTAACATCTTCTTGATCTCACTGGGAGATTTCAAGATAATCTGCCTACCCATGAAAAGATCTGCGCCCTTTGCCCTTCTTCTTCTTTAAGAAACCATCATAATTCTGCTGGACCGTATGGGATTCGATCTTGGACATTGTATCTAGGGCGACACCAACAACAATTAAGAGTGCTGTTCCACCAAAATAAAAGGGCAGGTTGGCCTTGCTAATAAGAACCGTCGGCAAAATACAAACCAGACTGACATAGGCTGCACCGATAGCGGTGAGGCGCATCATGACCCGGTCTATAAAATCTGATGTTGATTTACCAGGACGTACCCCTGGAATAAACCCGCCGTTCTTCTTCAAATTTTCAGCGATATCATTCGGGTTGAACGTTACAGCTGTATAGAAAAAGCAGAAGAAAACAATCATCGCCACATACAATATGGTATGCAATGGTGTTCCCCAGGTAAGCTTCGATGAGATGACCTGAACAATCTCAATATCAACAAATTGGCCAATGGTGCCTGGAAACATCATGATGGATGAGGCAAAAATTGGTGGAATGACGCCGGCAATGTTGATCTTCAAGGGCAGGTGGGTTTGTTGTCCACCGACCATCTGCCGCCCAACCATCCGCTTTGCATACTGGATGGGGATACGCCTTTGAGCTGTTTCAAAAAAGATAATAAAGGCGACAACACCCGCCATTCCGAACAGTAAGATTGGCAGAAAAACAGCCATCATCTGACCCGAGTTTACCATCTTTACTGTATTAACAATAGCCGCAGGCATCGCAGCCACAATACCGGCAAAAATGATGAGGGAAATACCGTTACCAATTCCCCTTTCCGTCATCTGCTCACCAAGCCACATGATAAATGCCGTGCCTGAGGTGAGGGTGAGAACCGTCATTAACCGAAATGACCAGCCAGGATTCAAGACAATCATTTCAGCAGAACCCGGTGCTGACATACCTTCAAGACCCATGGAAATAAAAAGTCCCTGGATGATTGCCAGTACCATGGTCGCATAGCGCGTATACTGCGTTATCTTTCTCCGGCCCGATTCACCCTCTTTAGAAAGCGCCTCAAGCTGAGGAATAACAACCGTCAACAGCTGAAAGATAATGGATGCGGAGATGTATGGCATAATGCCCAGGGCGAAGATGGAAAAACGTTCCAAGGCTCCACCGGAGAACATATTGACCATACCAAATATCGTATTGGAATTTTTAGCGAAGAACTGCGCAAGTGCTTCACTATTAATTCCAGGAGTTGGGATCTGTACCCCAATCCGATAAACAGCAAGCATAAGCAGAGTAAAAACAATTCGTCTGCGTAACTCGACAAGTTTATCTGTGTTTTCCATTCCAACAGCCATAATAATCCTTTACTTAAGCGACAGTGCCGCCAGCTGCTTCAACCTTAGCTTGAGCTGACTTGGAAAGCTTATCAACATCCACGGTAATCTTCTTTGTAAGCTCACCATCTCCGAGAATTTTCACCTGGGCATCAGAATTTTTAATCATTCCGGCGGCAAGAAGAGATTCACGGTTGATTGTTGCACCATCATCAAAAGAATTAAGATCACGGATATTCAAAATAGCATAAGAAATCTTGAAAATATTTGTGAAGCCACGCTTAGGCAAACGTCTCTGGATAGGCATTTGACCGCCTTCAAATCCCAGTTTGATACCGGAACCGGAACGGGCCTTTTGTCCCTTATGTCCACGACCAGATGTCTTACCATGACCAGAACCATGACCACGGCCCAATCTTTTCTTCTGCTTGGTAGAACCGGGCTGTGGAGATAAATTACTTAAATTAATCATTATACTTCCTCCACTTGCACAAGATGCTGAACCTTATTGATCATTCCACGTATCTCTGGAGTATCTGTTCGCATGATTGTTCTATTAGTCTTGATTAACCCAAGGCCGATCACAGTGGCTTTAATTTTTTGAGTAGAACCAATAACACTTCTTTTGAGAGTTATTTTAAGATCACCAGCCATCTGATGCACCTATAATTCGAAATTTTCAGGGCTTAAACCCCATGTAAATAAACACTCGCAAACCATTGTTTGGGAGTGTTTGAGATGTGCGTGTATATAATGGACTGTATTAAGAGCGAATATCAGTAGCGTCAAGACCGCGATTAGCAGCAATCTGCTTGGCACTTTTCAAACGTCTAAGTCCATCAATAGTCGCCTTAACAAGATTATGCGGGTTATGTGACCCAATACATTTTGTAAGGATATCATGCACACCTGCAGCTTCAAGAACCGCACGGACAGCACCACCAGCAATAACGCCGGTACCTTTACTCGCAGGCTTTAACAAAACCTTACCCGCGCCGTAATGACCATTAATGATATGGGGAATGGTTGTATCATCAAGGGAAACAGACTCCATAGCCTTGCGAGCCTTCTCAACGCCTTTACGAATAGCTTCCGGCACCTGATTCGCTTTACCTAAACCGGAACCAACCTTACCTTTACCGTCACCAACAACAACGATAGCACTAAAAGAGAACCGGCGACCGCCTTTAACAACTTTAGCAACGCGGTTTATGAAAACAATCTTTTCAATGAGATCGTCATTATTATCTTTCTTGAAATCAGCCAAGGGCTACACCTATGCAGATTAATGTTATAAAAAATATTAAAAGTCTAAACCAGCTTCACGGGCACTTTCAGATAATGCCTTTACGCGACCATGGTATAAGTTTCCGCCACGATCAAAAACAACCTTAGTAATACCAGCGACTTTAGCTTTCTCGGCAATCAACGTACCAACTTTCTGAGCTTTCTCAGATTTGGTTTTTGCATCACTACCAGTAATCGCTATATCAATATCAGACATGGAGACGAGTGTATGCCCCTTAGTATCATCGATAATTTGTGCGTATATATGCTTAGAACTTCTAAATACACGAAGTCTTGGCTTGCTTGCAGTCCCAGATATGTTTTTACGAATACGTCTGATTCGTTTTTGTCTGGCGACTGTTTTTGGATTGGTTCTAGCCATGATCAGTACCTACCTTTATTTAGAAGCAGTTTTACCTGCTTTACGAACAATATGCTCATCTGAGTAACGGATACCTTTACCTTTATAAGGCTCAGGCTTCTTAATCCCACGTATTTGGGCTGCTGTTTGACCAAGCAATTCTTTATCAATGGAATCAAGAGTAATTGCTGTCTTCTCTACCGTAGCGGTAATTCCTGCTGGTAATTCAAAATGTACAGGGTTGGAAAATCCAACATTTAAGTTGATTGTATTTCCCTTTAACTCTGCACGATAACCAACACCTTCGATGAGAAGTTTCTTTTGAAACCCTTCTGTGGTGCCAATAATCATATTGTCGAGAAGTGTGCGACATAAACCACTGAAGGCCCGTGTTCTCTTACTATTGTCACGACACTTAACACTTATGTTATTGCCATCAGCTACAAACTCAATTTCAGGAAGAAATGTACGCTCTAAGCTGCCTTTAGGTCCAGTTACAGTGATGAAGTTACCCTTCATAGCCACCTTAACCGAATCAGGAACTTCTATTATTTTATTGCCAATTCTTGACATGATTGAATCCTCTTATTTCAAATTCTTGGATTGTCTACCAGACATCACAAAGCAATTCGCCACCAATTCCAAGTTTCCGAGCCTCTTTATCAGAGATCACACCCTTGGATGTTGACAGAATAGAAATACCTAATCCACTCATTACTTTTGGGATATCAGAGGATTGTACATATACACGACAGCCAGGCTTACTTACCCGCTTAATGCCGGTAATAACACGTGTATTATCACTTGTATATTTCAGATCAACCTTAAGTATACCCTGCTTAGAGTCTTCGATAAGATCGAAACCATTAATATACCCTTCTGATTTCAAATTTTCAGCAACATGTGCCTTCATTTTTGAATAAGGGATTTCAACGGTGTCGTGCTTTACCATATTCGCATTACGAATACGAGTAAGCATGTCTGCTAAAGGATCACTCATTGACATTGCTATATCCTCAAAATCTTGCGTGCAAGAACTTAGTAAATTATTATAAAACTATGTTGCTCAGCTGCCTGTCTACCAACTAGACTTGGTAACTCCAGTGATCTCGCCACGTGAAGCCATGGACCGGAAACAAATACGACACATGCCAAATTTCCGAATAAAAGCTTTAGGTCGACCACATAAAGGACAACGGTTGTATTTACGGACATTAAATTTTGGGATGCGTTTCTGTTTCGCAATCAAAGATTTTTTAGCCAACCTTACTTCCTCCAAGCCATACAGGCTTTCTATTTATTGAAAGGCATTCCCATCTTTTTTAACAGGGAGTAACCTTCTTCGTTAGTTTTAGCAGAGGTATTAATGGTAATATTAAGACCCTTAATTTTGTCGATTTTATCATAATCAACTTCAGGAAATATAATATGCTCTGTAATACCAAAGGAAAAATTTCCACGCCCGTCAAAACCCTTACCCTTAATGCCGCGAAAGTCTCGGACCCGGGGGAGTGCAACGTTAATGAGCTTATTTAAAAACTCATACATTTTATCGCCACGCAGAGTAACACGACAACCAATGGCCTGTCCCTCACGTAGTTTAAACCCGGCAATTGACTTACGGGCCTTTGTAACAACAGCTCTCTGGCCAGCAATATCAGTCAGCTCATTTGTAGCTGATTCAATAATCTTTGGATTTTGAACTGCTTCGCCAAGTCCCATATTTAAGCTGATCTTCTCAAGCTTGGGAACCTGCATAACATTCTCATAACCGAATTCTTTGGTGAGTTCGGATACGCAATTTTCATTATAAAAATCTTTTAAAGCAACCATTATTATCTCCGGTATTACTTCTAAAGGCTAGTTGCCGATGGATTCGTCGCATTTTTTACAAACACGAGTCTTTGTTCCATCTTCAAGCACATTCAGTTTAATCCGCACCGGCTTTGCACATTTAGAGCAAACAAGCATCAGATTGGATACATGAAGAGGAGATTCCTTTTCAATAATTCCACCCTGTTGATTCGCCTGGTTCGGTTTAGTATGGCGTTTGATCATATTAAGTGATTCAACAATCGCCTTATTTTCGTTGGGCAACACCTGAGTGATCTTACCAACGCGGCCTTTATCCTTACCGGCAATAATTTCAACTTGGTCGTCAACTCTCAGGTAATTTTTTCCTGTCTGCATCGTGGGGCCTCTATCAGTAAACAGCACTCTTGCTGGTCAACTCTTCTTATAAAACTTCTGGAGCGAGAGAAATAATCTTCATATAACCAGAATTTCTTAATTCACGTGCAACAGGCCCAAAAATACGTGTTCCCAGAGGATCACCTGAGGCATTGAGCAATACTGCTGCATTTTCATCAAAGCGAACAGATGTATCATCTGGTCTTTTGATCGCTTTAGCTGTTCGAACAACAACAGCCTTCATAACGTCACCCTTTTTAACTTTGGCATTTGGCATTGCCTCTTTAACGGTGACTACAATAATATCGCCGATACTTGCATAACGTCTCTTACTACCGCCAAGGACACGAATACAAAGAACTTTTTTAGCGCCAGAGTTATCAGCTATATTGAGTCTACTTTCTGTTTGGATCATAATAACACCATTTCATCTTCACTGTTGAAGGATGATAAAAAAAAGCCTCTATAGAGCCTTCTCAATAACCTTAAGCATACGCCATCTTTTATTCTTGCTCAGTGGACGACATTCTTCAATAAGAACACGGTCTCCCATATTTGCTTCATCAGAGGGATCGTGTGCCAGATATTTTTTGTTTCTCCGAAGGAACTTACCGTAAAGCTTATGCTTAAACTTTCTTTCAGTAAGTACAACGATGGACTTGTCCATCTTATCGCTTACAACAATACCAGTCTTGGTCTTTTTACTTGCTTTATTTTCAGACATGATTTCCCCTACTATCATTTAGCAGGCTATAACAATAACGCCATGCTATTGCTGCTTTTCAGTAATTACAGTTTGAATCCTGGCAATATTTTTACGCATTGAATTCAAGGTTGCAGGATTTTCCAATGGTCGTATGCCATGCTGTATCTTCAGCTTGCATAACTCCTCAGAAAGGTTAATCGACTTCCCCTGCAATTCATCAACAGTCATGTCTCTCAGTTCAGAAATTTTCATAATGTTTCCTTCTTAGAGATAACTTTCGTAGCAAAAGGGAGCTTATCGCCTGCAAGCTTTAATGCCTTTCTTGCAGTTTCTTCATCTACACCTGTTACTTCATATAAAATGCGGCCAGGTTTAATCTTAGCAACCCAAAACTCAGGAGAACCCTTACCCTTACCCATCCGAACTTCAGCGGGTTTTTTCGTCATGGGCTTATCAGGGAAAACCTTGATCCACATCTTGCCGGCACGTTTCATGGTGCGACTGATGGTGATACGAGCGGCCTCAATCTGACGAGCAGTCATGTTCCCAACTTGCATAGCCTTTAAGCCATAATCTCCAAAAGCAAGAGAAGATCCACGATAGGCAGCGCCCCGTGAACGACCTTTCATTACTTTTCTATGCTTAACTTTTTTAGGACTGAGCATATTTCCACCTTAACTTCAAAATGAAGCTATATAAAATCCATTAATAAGCAGAACAACACCAAATAATGGAAGATTAAATTCTAATTAATCTGCAACAATTTCAGATTCAGGAAGAACTTCTCCCTTAAAAATCCAAACCTTTACACCGATAAGACCATAGGTCGTCAATGCCTCTGCAAAACCATAATCGATATCAGCACGGAGTGTATGCAAAGGAACACGCCCCTCACGGGCCCATTCACAACGAGCCATTTCAGCACCACCCAGACGTCCAGAGCAGGACACTTTAATACCTTTTGCTCCAAACTTCAAGGCGAAGTTTACTGACTTCTTCATGGCACGACGAAATGCAACACGTCGCTCCAGTTGCATAGCAATATTTTCAGCAACAAGTTGTGCGTCAGCCTCAGGGCGACGAACTTCCTGAATATCAATAATGCATTTTTTCTGGAGGAGTTTCTCGAAATCCTTTTTCAGGTTTTCGATTTCAATACCCTTTTTCCCGATTACAATGCCTGGCCGGGCGGTATGAATCTTTACACGAACCTTACCACCGGTACGGGCAATATGAATCTTGGAAATACCTGCATGATACAATCTTTTCTTGAGGTATTTACGAATCTTCTGATCTTCAACAAGGTACTTGGAATAGTCCTTATCGGCGTACCAATTGGATTCCCAGGAACGAGTAATGCCCAGACGAAAACCTATAGGATTAACTTTTTGTCCCAAAACCTGCCTCCATTAAAATTGCCAGAAGCGGCAACATGTAACTTTTATTGTTCGTCAAGAACCACAGTAATGTGGCTTGTTCTTTTAAGAATACGGCTTGCTCGTCCCATCGCACGAGGGCGAATGCGTTTCAGCATAGGACCGCCATCAACAAATACCGTCTTCACAAATAATGTATCAATATCAATTGAATCATTCTGACTCGCATTCGCAACAGCTGACTCAATTACCTTCCGCAGGATACGTGCACCTTTCTTTGGCGTGAAACGTAGAGTCGTAATTGCATCTCCAACATTTTTGCCGCGAATAGTGTCAGCAACCAGTCTCGCCTTTTGGGGCGAAATCCTGATAAATCGTGCTTTAGCCTTGGCTTCCATATATATTCTCCTATGAAACCAGCGGTTTCATAATATAAACTCAGGGCGATACGATCACCTTAAGTTGTTAACTCTTCTTACTTTTTACCTTTTACCTTTTCTGTCACTGGTATGACCATAATAGGTACGCGTAGGAGAGAATTCACCCAACTTATTAC
The DNA here is from genome assembly GCA_027859235.1 of Desulfobulbaceae bacterium. Classification (GTDB taxonomy): domain Bacteria; phylum Desulfobacterota; class Desulfobulbia; order Desulfobulbales; family SURF-16; genus JAJRUT01. Next base: position 3,211 of record JAQIBE010000257.1, on the reverse strand, counting down.
CAACCATATTCTCAGTAACAAAAACTGGGATAAACTTACGGCCGTTATGTACAGCAAATGTCAAGCCGACCATTTCCGGATAAATTGCAGATCTTCTTGACCAGGTCTTAATAACCTTACGTGATTCAGTCTCTTTAGCCGCAATGACTTTTCTCATCAGATGCTCATCAATAAAGGGACCTTTTTTTACTGAACGTGCCATTTTCTATCTCCTCTATCTACGCTTCTTAATGATAAATTTATCTGAAGTCTTGTTTGTACGAGTCTTGTAACCCTTAGTTGGAATACCCCAAGGAGTACATGGATGACGGCCACCGGAACTCTTACCTTCACCACCACCCATTGGATGATCATGAGGGTTCATGGCTACACCACGAACTGAAGGACGAATTCCTTTCCAACGGGAACGACCAGCCTTTCCATCCTTCTTACTGTCATGAAGGATATTACCAACCTGGCCGATACAGGCCCGGCAATCTTTATGGAATTTACGAACCTCACCCGAAGGCAGTTTAATCAGTACGTAGGTTCCTTCTTTCGCCATAAGCTGAGCTGCAGTACCTGCTGAGCGGACAAGCTGTGCGCCCTTACCAATCTTCATTTCAATATTATGAATAACGGTACCTGTGGGGATATTGCCCATAGGTAAGCAGTTGCCGAGCTTGATATCAACATCAGCTCCTGTTTCTACTGTGTCGTCAACCTTGATGCCTTTAGGCGAAAGTATATATCTCTTTTCGCCATCTTTATAAAAAAGAAGAGCAATATTTGCAGTTCGATTTGGATCGTATTCGATGGAGGCAACACGCGCTGGAACTCCTTCTTTATCTCTCTTAAAATCGATAACGCGATATTTTTTCTTATGCCCACCACCAATGTGACGTGAAGTGATACGACCGTAATTATTACGACCACCTGTTTTACTCTTTGGCCTAATAAGAGATTTTTCAGGTCCGCCCTTCTTCAGTTCAGGATCAAGAACGGAAATATAATTCCGTCTACCTGGTGATGTGGGTTTATAGGTCTTTAATAGTGCCATTTTCTACCCCAAATATATGATATTGCGCTCAATATCTCTAGGATCTCTTTCGATTTTTATAACGAGAAAGAGTACCTTTAATTAATACGATTAAAAACTAATTCTATCTAAACTTCTTCCAGAAAATCGATCTTGGAGCCTGCAGCAAGGTTAACAATAGCCTTTTTCCAGCTAGCACGTTGCCCTGAGTGTTTTCCCATCCGCTTTTTCTTGCCAACCACATTACAGGTTCTGACATCAGCAACTGTTACATTAAAAATAGTCTCAACAGCCTGTTTGATCTCGAGCTTGTTTGCAGCAGGATCAACCTTGAAAACAACCTGATTATGCATCTCTTGAAGAGTCATACCTTTCTCAGTAAGGCATGGTTTCTTTATGATGTTATAAAGGTTTTTCATGTCAACAGCCTCTCTTCAATTTTCTCCAGGGAAGACTGAACCAGAATCAACTTCTCATGGAGAAGAATGTCATAAACATTCAATCCACTTGCTGGCATAACCTTAACCTGGGGAATGTTTCTGGATGAAAGTTCCACGTTTTGATCATGGTCAGCAAGAACAACAAGGGCATTTTTAACATTTAAGTTATTCAACACCGCCTGAAAATCCTTGGTCTTGATCCCACTCATTTCTAAATTATCAAGAACAAGAATTTGATCTTCAGAAAAGCGTGCAGATAAGGCCATTTTCAAACCAAGCTTCCGAACCTTCTTCGGCAGCTTGTAACTATAATCGCGTGGTTTAGGTCCAAAAGCAACACCACCGCCTCGCCAAATAGGAGACTGACGTGCACCAGCACGGGCTCGACCAGTTCCTTTTTGCTTCCAGGGCTTGGCTCCGGATCCCGCAACCTCAACCCTTGTCTTCGTACTGGCATTACCAGAACGACGATTGGCAAGTTGCATCTTTACCACATCGTGAAGAATATATTTTTTTACTTCTACAGCGAAGAGATCATCGTTCAGTGAAACTTCACCGACACTCTCATTCAGTGTATTATAAACTTTCGTTACGGCCATTTCCTGGCACCCCCGACATGTTTATTAAAGCTGTTGCCAGCTAGTTATTTTGTATGAATATGCAGAAGGCCTTGTTTTGCGCCAGGAATAGCTCCCTTAACAAGCAATGCATTATCTTCAACACGAATGTCAACAATCTTAACACTCTTCTTGGTTACGGTTTGACCGCCCATACGTCCGGGTAATTTCTTACCCTTGACAACGCGTGCAGGCCAAGCGCACATACCAATTGATCCAGGAGCACGATGAAAACCAGAACCATGGCCGCCAGGTCCACCAGCGAAGTTATGACGTTTCATAACACCTTGGAAACCTTTACCTTTCGCAGTTCCTGTAACATCTATCACATCACCGACGTTGAACATGTCGGTGATGACAATTTCCTGTCCCAATTCATAATCACCAGGATTATCTACACGAAATTCCTGGAGGTGATAAAAGGCTCCTTTGCCAGCTGATTTAAAATGACCAGCAAGGGGTTTATTCACCCGGGAGTCTTTCTTTGTATCAAAACCGACTTGAATGGCATTATACCCTTCTTTTTCGACGGTTTTGCGTTGGGTAACATAACAAGGTCCTGCCTGAAGAACGGTTACGCCTAAGGCGGTTCCGTCTTCTGCATAGACACGTGTCATGCCAATTTTCTTCCCTAAAATTCCAATAGTCTTAGGCATGATAGTCTCAAAATCTTTTGGTTAATACCAGTACAACTTAAAGCTTAATCTCAACATCTACACCAGCAGAGAGTTCCAATTTCATCAAAGAATCAATGGTCTGCTGAGTTGGTTCGAGAATATCCAGAAGCCGGCGATGGGTTCTCATTTCAAAGTGCTCACGTGATTTTTTATCAACGTGAACAGAACGGAGAACGCATGTTTTGTTAATGGATGTCGGCAAAGGAATAGGACCGGCAACTGTAGCGCCGGTTCTTTTCGCAGTATCAACAATCTCTAATGTAGACTGGTCAAGCAATTTATGATCGTATCCTTTTAAACGAATACGAATTTTCTGTGTCTGAATCATGGTGATCCTTACTCGATAATTTCGTTAATAACACCGGCGCCTACGGTACGGCCGCCTTCGCGAATTGCGAAACGCAGACCATCTTCCATGGCAATCGGAGTAATAAGTTCGCCGGTGATCGTTACATTATC
>JAQIBE010000248.1 GCA_027859235.1 Desulfobulbaceae bacterium | reverse complement strand
CCTGATGGCATGGTCACCCTTGTAAATCGTCTTGCTGAGGGCAAAAACATTCTCTTTGACCATGGAGTTCAAGGGGTTCGGCAGGTTAGTCAGGGGTGGGAAGTTACAACGAAGCATGGGGTGTTAACCTGCTCCCATCTTGTAAGTGCCCTGCCGGTGAATGGCGGGCTGAAGCTACTGGCACAATTTGCACCACCCACAGAACAGATCGCGGAGTCAACCATCTGTAATGTTGTTCTCGGGTTTAAGGATACGGGCTTTATCCCCAAGGCCTTTGGTTATCTGGCTCCGGAGGTTGAGAACCGTTTTGTTCTCGGCTGCATGTTTACCACCCAGATGTTCCCGGGCCGGGCGCCAGAGGGTCTTGTTCTTCTTGAGGCCTTGGTGGGGGGGCGCAGGCATCCTGAGCGGGTGAAGCTCACTGACCGCGAATTAATTGACCAGACCATCACTGATCTGGGGGAGCTGCTTGAGCTGCCCGGTGATCCTGTGTTTGGGAAGGTTATGCGCCCCAAGGGCGGTATTCCTCAGCTGGAGGATGAGCATCTAAGCCTCTTACGCTGGCGTGAAACCCTGCAGCAGCAGCAGACAGGATTGCATCTCTGCGGTTTTGGCTGGGATGGTATCGGGATTAATGATGCCACCAAGTCCGCCCATGATGTTGCCATGTCTATTATTAATGGCGGTACAGGGAGCAAACAGACTGAGGTCAAACCTGTATATTTCTGATCAACGTGGTTCTTGCATGGATTAATACTGATGATCTCGCTGCAATCCTATCTCTCATCCAGCAAGTTAAACGCTGCCCAGGCCAAATTTGTTATCCTGGGTAATGAAGCTGCCGATCTTGATTCAATGGTCTCCTCCATTGCCTATGGTTATCTCCGCAGTCTGCAGGATGCGCAGCTCCTTGCGCTGCCGGTTATGCCAATTCCCCGTGTTGATTTTGGCTTGCGTCCTGAAGCGGTCTATCTCTTTCATGAGGCAGGTGTCAATCTTGATGATGTTGTCTTCTCTGATGAAATTGATCTGGTCAAACTCTTTGCAACTGGTGCTGAGATGATCTTGGTGGATCATAATCGTCTCCCCCCCCAACTTGAGAGATTTAATGACAGGGTGGCTGGGATACTGGATCATCATAAGGATGAAGGGTTGTATGTTGATGCCAGTCCACGGGTGATCCAAACCATTGGCTCCACCGCTTCACTGGTGGCTCTGGAGTTTGCCAGGGCTGGGATTGGGTTGAGCCGTGAGGTTGCCACTCTTCTTGGTGGAACTCTTCTTCTGGATACGGTGAATCTTGATCCCGAAGCAGGGCGGGTGACGGATGCTGATCTTGATGTGGCTGCACATATTCTTCCGCTGTGCTCACGGTCTCAACAGGATTTTTTTGCTATTATGCAAAAAGAAAAGTTCAATGTGGCAGGGTTGTCAACCCATGACCTGCTGCGTAAAGATTATAAAGAGTTTCAGTTTGGTACTGTGCAATGTGGTATTGGCTCAGTCTTGCTCTCTGTGATGGACTGGCTCAAGCTTGACCCGAACCTCTGTGGTGGTGTTGCGCTTTTTGCCAGGGCAAGAAATCTTGATGTCCTGTTTGCTATGAATGGTTTTGCAGATCCTGATTTCAGGCGAGAGTTAATCGTGTTTTGTGGGACCAGGAATGATCATTTAGTCGACTTTCTTCAGAAAAGTGGTCTTGATTTGACACCCCTGCATTATCCTGAGAAGATTCAGGGGGTGCATGGCTTTATGGGGTTTTATAACCAGGGTAATGCAGGAATTTCTCGAAAGAAATTGCAACCGCTTCTTGCCAGTTATTACCGGACGTCGGGCTCCGCGTAATCAGCAGGGGAAAGGGCAGCCTCTTCTTTTCTCTGAACAGTAAAGTCTGTCGTTGTTTTAGAACATAAAAAAAGCCCATACTTCATTGAAGTATGGGCTTTTTTTATGTTCTGGTGCGCCGGGCAGGATTCGAACCTGCTACCCCTTGGTTCGTAGCCAAGTACTCTATCCAGATGAGCTACAGGCGCAAACGAGTGATGTTTATACCGCAAACGATACATTGAGGCAAGTGATTTCTGGGTTGAGTGGCTGAAAAATAATCCATGTTTATCCTGTCCGCCTGTTTAGGGTTGCCGGGCAGGATTGACAAAAAAAACAATTTAGGGGCCGTTACGAATGTTGACCAGGTAAGGTAAAATGAGAAGGCTGATTCTCTCAACGAGCTATGATATACATCATGCTCAACGATAAACGCAGTCATTATGCTGCAAAAAAAGGAGAATCAGCCCATGTATA
>JAQIBE010000090.1 GCA_027859235.1 Desulfobulbaceae bacterium | reverse complement strand
AAGGGTAAAATCCGTATTGCTGGCCATCATCTCCATCAGGGCAGCGGTCTTGATCTCAATTGCGCCTTGAGGCAGTTTGGCAAGTTTAGGCTTTACTACGGTAGCCCATGGCTGACCATCACGCAGCTCATAGAAAATAATGGAGGCATGGCCTTTGGACGCATGCTCAACACCCTTGGTGTTATCATCAAAGTTGACCATAATTGTCTTGGCCTTATCACCCTTTCCAACCTTAATGGAAATGGTTTTTGCCTTATTCGACTTACCAACGACACTGCCCTTATAAACATTTTCCTGCTTTTTTTCGACAGCTGCTACAGCAGGTTTCACACCATCCTGACTCGCATTCGCATTTTTCAGAACACCCCCCGTACTCACCAGGGTAAGCATCAGAACCAACGGTATAAACTTACGCAAATTTGACTGCATTTAAGACCTCCTCAATGGAAAAATTAACTACATGAACAGGTGTTGACCTGTTCAACAAAAATACCAACACTTTTTTCACAATAAAATTGTGATGCCGCTTAATCTAAAAATTCGCACTCAGAGCCAGCACATGTAACTTCGGCAAGGAGATAAAAAGAATCATAATCATACTTCTGTAACTCTTTGGCGGCCATTTCAGCCCGGGCACCGGTTGTACAATGGATATACACCTTCTTATCCTTAGGAATTTCAGGCAAACGGCTGCACACCTCATCCAATGGAATCGCAACTGAATTGGCAAGTTTACCCTCTGCAGTCTCAGCAGCAGTACGAACATCAAGGATGAAGGTTTCCAGAGGATCATCCAGCGCCTTGAGGAAATCCTGCAAAGACACCTCACCTTTTGCAAGAATCCTCTGCCACTTAACCTCGGTAACCACCGGCCCCTGTTCCAGCAGACCACCCAGCTTGGTCCAGCCTTGAATGTTGCCCTTGACCATGGAAACCTTTTTATAATCATTCTCCCGCAGGATACGCATGGCAATGAGGGTTTCCTCTTCATTATCGCTATACAATACCACTGGTGCCTTAATGGGAATTTCATCATAGAGATCTTCGAAGTCAGAAAAGGGCATACTTATCGAACGAGGAATTCTCCGACCAGCACCTTTTCCCGCACTACGCAGGTCAACAAGCACAATATTACCCTTGCACACCTGGCCATAGGCCGCATGAACTGGATGTCCAGCCTTAACCCAGGCAGGCTCCCCTTCAAGCATGACACGAACATTGGTATATCCAGCTTTAACTGCCTGACCGGCAGATTTAGGGCTCATGCCTCAGGTACGCCCTCCACAATAAAAGACCAGGAGTTGATCCTTATCCTTTGGCAGCAGGTCGATCAGTTCTTGCATGGAGCAGACAGGAATGGAAATCGCTGTGGGAAGATGTGACTCTGCATAACGCTGACCGGGACGGGAGTCGATCAAAACAAAATTAGAATTCGCATTGATGAGCTGATTGACCCCGGCCACATCAATTTCAGTTGATCCAGCCGGTAATGCAGCAAGCTTGGCCTTCACTAATGTTGCAAAGGGCTTACCATTTCGCATCTCGTAATGGACAATGGCACCATGCCCCTTAACAGCATGCTCGACACCCTTGGTTGAGTCATCAAAGGTAAGCATGATGTTCCTTATGTCGGCACCCGCGCCAACGGCCATGGAAATTTGTTTGGCCTTATTTGACTTGCCGACAATCTTGCCCTTATACATTAATTTTTGCAGGGGTTCAGCAGCGGAAATATCAGGCTGAACTCCATCTACAGGTGCTGGCTGGCTCGCATACCCCGGGGGGGTCAAAAACAGGAGCAGCAACAGGGGAAACAATTTACTTATTATATTATTCATACCTAATTCCGGTTGGGCCAATGGCCTCAGTGAAGATCTTTAGTAAAACTAACAGCAACAGTGATGCCACTGAACAACTAAAGACAACTATTAATTATTTACACATATGCTATAGTCACATCTTAATGAAAATCTGCGGCTTGGATTGCCAAGAATAATCAAGGTAACGTCCTGTATTTTCGAACAAAACATCTGGGTAAATTTATATTCCATGGGTACACTACACAGAGAGCGCCCCGGATCCCCTTTATATTCCGCCCCCTATACTGCCATTGGGGAACAGGGTCTAACCCCTTGCAAAGATATTTGACACAAGACAGCAGGCAACACCTAACATACTGAAATAACGAGATTTTAACTACGCAACCTAAATGGACATTGCAAATTATCTTGCACCCTTTCAATGAACCTTCGCTATCATATATTCATATTCATTACAGTTTTAGGCCTGCTGCCGCTGGCGATCCTGCTCGCCACAAGTTTACCCCAGGGATTGCGCCAACTTGACA
>JAQIBE010000025.1 GCA_027859235.1 Desulfobulbaceae bacterium | reverse complement strand
GTACGCGACATTATCGACATTACGCAGGGATAGGCCGATAACATCCGGCTTATACCGGGTGACGGTGGAGAGCAATGCGTCCTTCGTCGTAAAACATAAATCAACCAATTTATACTCATGGTCGGTTTCAGCCAGACTTCCGGCAATACTCGCAAGCCCCAGAGGGAAAGCCGGTTCAGGCAGGAGTTCATTGTTTAAAGAGACCAGGAGCACGCGCATCAGTTCACCCTTTGAATGACTGTGGAGGCACACCCGCCGCCGGCTGTGACTGCAGAGGTAAAAATAGTGGAAACAGGACCATAGGAACGCGGATAGAGCTCCCCATAGGTCACGGGGATAGCTGAACCCAGCTCGCGAGCCTTAAATTCTTCCTGCCCAAGTAATGCCACCCCAAGAACCTGTTTCAATAACCCCGCGCCCAGAACAGCACCGGTATGATACTCGGGCAGCAGCATGGGGATTTCACGGGGTAATGCGCCGGCAAGATGTTCCACATGACTGCGGTCAACAGAAGCGATGAATGATGCGGAAGGGATGACACAATCCACCCGGTGCAGGTCCGTCCCCCTGACCACGGATGCGACAGCAGTCCCTATGTCATGATATGCAGCGGGCCACCGGGCTGCGCCTGCAGTATGAACCGAGGCCAGGCGAGCCAAAGGGGAATGGCCACGTTTCTGGAGCGAATCTTCAGATTCAAGCACCAGCCCATACGCCCCCTCTCCCACCAGCATGCGCTGACCCAGGGGTATATGGACCAGGGATTGAGGTCTCTTTTGCAGCACACCGCAACTCCAGAGTCCTGAAAGCAAGCCGCCACTCATCTCCTCAAGACCGATAACAAGGACCTGATCCAGTTTGCCGTCACGAATAAAATCAAACGCGGTCATGAGAGCCAGTTCTGACGAGAGGGACTGTTGACAGATTGTGGTATTCGGCCCCCGCAGACCAAAGGTGAGTGAGACCTGACCGGCCGGACTGTTCGGTACGGTTTCAGGAAACAGGCCCGGATTGGCCCTGGTAAACCCACTGGCTGCCATATCCTGATAAAACAGAACGGATTGCGAGGTTGAGCCAAACCCGGTGCCAAGAATTACACCGCAACGCTCATTCTTATCACCAAGGACGGCATCATGGAGACTGAGCCCTGCAGCCGCAACCGCCATGCGCGACAGCCTGGACATTTTCCGCCGCTTCAGGGGGGAGACAAAACCGGCTATGACATCTGAAAAGTCCGGCAGACAACCGAAACAGACCTCCTGTTCCAGCCGGCCAAGACCAGCCGCTCCGGTGAACTCAGGGGGTTGCACGAGGGCTTGCAGCACCGCTTCCGGAGTCGAGCCGCAGGGACTCAGACATCCTGTGCCGGATATATAAACATTACTCGCCATGGGTGACCGATCCCTTAGAAAAAACCACGCTGACATTGTTTCCGCCAAAGGCGAGGACATTATTCATCACGTGGTTCAAACCACTCTGCTTCCTCGACAGGCACGGCAGGTAATTCAGATCACAGGCCGGATCCGGCGTTTTCAGACACGCGGTGGGAGGACAATGACCATGGTGCAAGGCCAGGACACTGAAAACCGATTCAATGGCACCGTCGGCCCCGAGACAAATCCCCTTCATGGATTTTGTTTTAGAAAGTAGAAGAACTGCAGCATGCTCACAAAAAACAGCCTTTACGCCGTTCGTTTCCGCCAGATCGTTATGCGAGGTTCCCGTACCATGCATATTAATATAACCGACATCACGGGGCTGAAGAGAGGCCTGGTGCAAGGCCTGGGTCATGGCCTGTTGTGCCCCCCTGCCGTCAGGATGGGGCGCCGTCATGTGATAACTGTCCGAGCTTAAACCCCAGCCGCTGACTTCACAGTATATCTGCGCACCGCGGGCCAGCGCATGTTCATAATCTTCGAGGATCAGACACCCTCCTCCCTCACCGAGAAAAATACCGGACCGATTAAGATCAAAGGGCTGACATTGTTCAGGGGCGATGGCCCGCAAGGCATGAAAGCCGCCATAGGTGAGTCGGCTCAACCCTTCACCACCCACGACAACGGCAGCCTTGACTCTCTTGTTGCGGATATGATCAAAACCAAGCCCAAGGGAGGACAAACTGGACGAACAGGCCGTGGCCACGGATAATCGTGATCCGGTAACACCATATTGTGCGGCAAGGGAATCAGCAAGGGATGAGGCCGGATAACTATGGAGTTGCCGGGCCGGGGTGTGCAGATTTTTCTTATCGCGTCTCACCAGCCACTCTTCCGCTTCAAGCATGCCGGCCGCACCCACTCCAGCAAACATGCCAATATCATGGGGCTGATAAAAACCGGAGGCAAAAAGACCACTATCTGCACAGGCCTCCCGGGCAGCTAAATGACCTAATTGCTGGTGGCGGGAAAGATAGGCTGGACCTGGATCAAAATCAGCAGAGGCAACTTCGCCACCCGAGCGGTTGACAAAGTCATTAAAACCAG
>JAQIBE010000024.1 GCA_027859235.1 Desulfobulbaceae bacterium | reverse complement strand
CTTCAGCTGTTTCACCCCGCCAATTTCCACAATATTCCACTCCGGAATCTGCAGTTTAAGCGTAGCAATTTCCTCTTGAGTGGCAAGGGGGGCCTTGGCGTTGCACGCCTCACATTTCTGATTGGTTAAGATCCATTCCATTAGATTCTCCATGAGTTGAGGTTATTTTCTGCAACAGCAGTTCAGCTTTTACTTTAGTGACTCCAAGTCAGAACCACAACCTGCCCCCTGCAGATTAAAAAAGAATTTCAACCCCTTTTTAATCATCGGTGAAAAGATTTTCGGCGATAAATAGGAACCCACCACCCTTTTGTTGATCTCCCCCAGGGTGGGGTAGGGGTGAATTGCCCCTGCCATGGTGGAGAGTTTCACCTTGCCGTTTAAGATGGCCACCCACTCACCCAGTAAGTCTCCGGCCCGCGGGCCGACAACCTGAACCCCAAGGGGCTTCTGCGAGCTGTCGAGGAGCATCTTAATCTTACCGCGCCCCTCCCCTGCAGTTAAGGCCCGATCATTTTCACCAAAATATTCAGTCCACACCTGGTAGTCAATACCGGCCGCCTTGGCCGCTTTTTCATTCATCCCGATGGAGGCCAGCTCCGGATCACAATAGGTGGCCCATGGCATCCAGGTATAATCCGCCTTGCGGGGCAGATGAAAGATGGCATTACTCAGCACAATACCCGCCTCATATCCCGCCGCATGGGTGAACTGAAAGGCGCCATTCACGTCTCCCGGTCCATAGATATGGGAATGGCTGGTGCGCAGCCGCTGATTCACCGCAATCCCCTTTGCACTCATCTTCACATCAATATCATCTAGACCCAGTCCCTGGGTATTGGGTCTGCGGCCAAGGGCAATAAGCAGGGTTTCCCCTTCCACCACTACCTCTTTACCCCCTTTATCTGTAATGACGACCTGACGTTTATGTCCCAGATCCCGCACCTCTTTAACCCCGACCTCCAGATAAAATTCCACCCCGTCAGCCGCAAGGGAGTGCATACAGATCTCAGCCATGTCCCTGTCCTCTTTACTCAGGATCTGGGATGAGCGCTGGATCACCGTGACCCTGCTCCCCAAACGGGCAAAGGCCTGGGCCATTTCAACAGCAATGGGGCCCGCCCCCAGAATAATCAGCGATTCAGGGAGCTTTTTCAGGGAAAAGATCTCCCTATTGGTGATATAGGAACAGGACTCCAGACCTGGGAAGGACGGAATGGCCGGCGACGACCCCGTGGCCACCACCCAATGTTTTGCGGAAATAGTCCTGCCACCCAGCTGCACACTATGTTCATCCCGGAAACGCGGCGCGCCGAACTCGACCTGCACACCCAGTTTACAAAAACGCTCAACCGAGTCGTGAACCTGAATAACATCAATAACCGACTTAATCCGGGCAGCGACGCGCGAGAAATCCACCGGCGGCAGGTCAACCACAGGCAGACCATACTCCGCACCCCGCTGCATGGTGTGATACACCTGGGCCGACTTGATTAAGGTCTTGGAGGGCACACAGCCAAAATGCAGACAATCCCCGCCAAGCACCGGTTCCCTTTCGATCAGCAGGGTCTTGGCCCCCAGCTGGGCCGCACCGGAACTCACCGTGAGACCGGCTGCCCCCCCGCCAATAATACCGATATCATAATCATAGATTCCCATTCGTCCCCCCCCGGAGTTTCTTCTGCCGAACCACCGCCAGGATCTTTTTCACAGTCAAGGGAAACAGACCCAGAATCACAAAGGAGGCAAGAAGGCTTGGCGATAAAATTCCAGACAGCGAATCGATCTTGCCGATTTCCTTCCCCGCATTAACAAAAACCAGGGTTCCGGGCAGCATCCCCAGTTGCGACACCCAGAAGAATGTCGTAAGGGGCATTTTCGTTAACCCCAGAACCAGGTTAATTATAAAAAATGGAAATACAGGGATAAGACGCAGGGTGAACAGATAAAAGGCACCCTCCCGTTCGATGCCAGCATTAAGAGTGGAAAATTTATCGCCAAATTTATTTTCCACCCAGTCCCGCAGAATAAAACGCGCCGCAAAACAGGCACAGGTGGCACCCGTGGTGGAGGCAAAGGAAACCAGGAGAAGTCCTGTCCATAACCCGAATAATGCCCCGCCAGCCAGGGTCATCACCACAGCCCCGGGAAGGGATAGACCGGTCACCAGAACATACAACAGGACATAGACTCCCATCACCAGGAGAGGCTGACGGGCATAGAGATCAGCAAAATTATCCCGGGAGACCTTCAAATAATCAAGGGTCAGAAATTGCTGCAGGTCGTAAATGAAAAACAAGGCAACCAGCACTCCGCCGCCAGCAATAAATCCTATTTTTTTATATGCCGATGCATGCATTGTTTATTTCCGGAAAAAGACAGAGTGTGTGCCAGAGGGAGAAGGGTTTCCAGTTTTTCAGTCCAAACCTGCACGGCAGCAGGTATTCAAGGCAAAAGATGGCCAGGTATAGAAGGGGCATAGGACTCCAGGACCCAGCCGGATGAAAACATAGCGGAAATTACTCCAGAAAGAGGGTAAACCACAGACCACCAAGACCGGATCGCCCTTGCTGGTCTGTGGACCTGCATTCAAGCCAATTATTCTTCGAAAGACTTTTTGATTGCTCTACCGATTTCAGCACCCATTGCGGTTAAAACCGTATAATCTTCCTCAGTTGGCACATTTTTAACCCTCAGTCCTTCATGGACAATATCACAGCCCATCTGCTCAAGATAACCATTGAGGTGTTTCACACTTTCTCCGGACCAGCCAAAGGAACCAAAGGCGGCCCCAATTTTATGCTTGGGACGCAACCCTTTTATATAGGTACACACATCAGCCATGGTGGGAAGGATGCCGTTATTCAAGGTGGGTGAACCCAGAATAAGCCCCTTGGCCCCCATAATCTCCGTCATAATTTCAGATCGATGGGTAGCCTTGGCACTTAAAATCCGGGTATTAACGCCTTCGCTAAGAAGACCATTACTGATCGCCTTGGCCATCCTCTCAGTGGAATGCCACATGGAATCATAGATGATCACCGCCTTTGGTTCCATCTCATAACTGGCCCAGCGACGATAATCATCAAGGATATCGGGTACATGATCGCGCCAGATCAAACCATGATCCGGCGCGATCATGTCAATCTCAATGCCGAGCTCCCCAACCGTCTTGAGAAGTTTGGTAACATTGGGGGCAAACAAATGCAGGATGTTGGCAAAATACTTTTTGGCCTGGTCGAAAACAACACTCTCAGGTAACTCATCAGCAAAACGCTCAGTGGTGGCCAAATGTTGACCAAAGGCATCGGATGAAATCAAAAGTTTCTCTTCCGGAATATAGGAGAACATGGAGTCTGGCCAGTGCAGCATCTTCGTCTCCAGAAACTGCACCGTTTTTGCACCAAGGGATATTGAATCTCCCGACTTAACAACTTCCAGGGGCCAATCTGCAGACATATGAAAATGAGACCTGATGGCCTTCAGTCCCATGGGGGAGCAGAACACCTTTTCAGGGTTACATAACTTAATCATTTCAGTAAGATAACCGGAATGATCCATCTCAACATGATTGACTATAATATAATCAATATCCTCCGGGTTCATCACCTCACGGATATTATGCAACATCTCATTCTTGAAAGGCATCTTCACCGTATCAAATAAGGCAACCTTCTCATCCTTAACAAGATAGGCATTATACGTTGTACCCTGATAGGTTGAATAACCGTGAAAATCCCGCAGATCCCAGTCAATGGCCCCGACCCAAAACACTCCATCCTTTATCTCTTCTGCCGCCATGATTAATCCCCGCTGCTGAATTTAAGTGTTAAAAAACAATATGCTGAAGTAGTTCATGTTATCATACTGGTATAACCAGTTAAAATATGGGATCTTCTCCTAGCCAAAACTAATTAAGGACTAACTGAAGCTCTCTTTATCATGCTATTGTTTTTCTAGAAAATAACAATATCTTTCTGAACCAAAACTCAGCCCTCTGCTTGGGGGAATTTTAAATATACGGCCAGCAAACCCGCCCCATACCCTATTGGTATTCGTCCATATACACCCAGAGAACTGCCCCCAACTCCACTCCCTTATCCTGCCCCTCAGGGTCTTTCAGGGTGTAATCAGCCTCTGAAATGGCAGAAAATCCCCACCATCCTGCACGGGGGCAGGTAAAACTGAACACCCCATTGGTATCCGCTTTCACCACCTGCGTGATATGATAATCACTCACCGCCTGCACCTTATGATCCCTGTTGTACAGCTCAACCTCAACCTCAATATTTGCTGCGGGCTGGCCATTGACCAGAACCTGACCCACGAAATTATTACCCGCATAATTTGCAAAGGGACGCAGGAGGGGAATTATCTCTATGGGCAAGCCAACAACCTCATCCCAACCCGTATCACCTCCATAGGCTGCAATAATGGTCTTGGTATAGTGAATAATTGACACATCTTCAGCACGTTCCCAGTAGGGTACCGGTTCCATGACAAATTGATACACCCCGGGACGGGGGACCTTATAGGTTGTCTGCCACCCACGGTGATCCATCACCTGTGTTTCAATAAGAGTAGGCAGCAGATCTACAACCTCCCCATCCTTCACCACATACATCCGGGCAGGCTGCTCCATATCCATACCCACAAGCTCAAAGGGGTGGGAAAAAGATACCGTCAAATCAACCTGCCGCTGCTCCTGGGTCATGATAGTTGTCGATGGAATCAACATACCGAAATGAGCCGAAGCCTGGCCCGCGCCACAAACAATACATACAACACCCAGCAACATTCCTTTTATCATCCGTACCATAAGACTCCTCCGTAATACTTTTTTAAAATTTGTGTTACGGGGTTATTTAGTCGAGACAATGCATATCGTCAATCATTTTCACAACAACCTCTAACCACCAGATACCATTACATGCTTACCACCCAGCTTCAGCATAACTTAGATAATACCAAACAATATTCTGTCATTCCAACCAGTTGCCAGTTTACCGTTTACCGTTTACAGTTCGTGGATGTTGACGTTATCTGATTAATTTTACCTTGAACCGTAAACTTCACGCTGGCGGCACACAAAAAAGGGGCTGGAAGAAATTAAATTCTTCCAGCCCCTTTTCACCTTAACAATTCGCAACAGCTACAAAACATCTACCCAGCCTTTGACATCGTCCTTATAGCCAAACTGAATAGCCTGCAGGTCATCGAATAATTTCTGCGACAACTCACCGGTCTTGCCGCCATTCACCACAATCTCCTGATCCTTATAATAAAGGGACCCAACAGGGGATATAATGGCCGCCGTACCTGCACCAAACACCTCCTGCAGACTACCGTTTTCACTGGCACCAATAACCTCATCAATGGTAATATTGCGCTCCACCACATTCAAGCCCCACTCTCTGGCTATTTTGAGTACCGAGTCCCTGGTGATTCCAGGCAGAATCGAACCACTCAGAGGCGGGGTGATGAGCTCGTCATTAATCACAAAAAAGATATTCATCGTGCCCACCTCTTCGATGGACTTACGATCACAGGCGTCAAGCCAAAGCACCTGGGTAAAGCCTTGGGCCTGGGCCTCAATGGCAGCCATAATCGATGCCGCATAATTACCGGCAGTCTTTGCCTCACCAACACCGCCCCGTACCGCGCGCACATATTTATCCGTGACAAAAATCTTCACCGGATTAAACCCTTCAGGATAATAGGCCCCCACAGGACTTAAAATGACAAAAAAGATATATTCCTTGGCTGGTCGTACACCAAGGGCAGGCTCTGTGGCAATCATTGTGGGGCGGATATACAACGTCGCCCCTTTGGCTGAAGGAACCCAATCCTGCTCAATCTCAAGCAACTGCCGAATACCTGCATACACCTCATCAATATCGATCTCCGGCATACACATGCGTGCTGCTGAGCGATTAAATCGGGCCAGATTATCCTTGGGACGGAAGAGATAGATCTGCTCATCCTTCCCCCGGTAGGCCTTTAATCCTTCAAAAATAGCCTGTCCATAATGCAGAACCATGGAGGCCGGATTAATAGAGAAGTTGCCATAGGGTTCAATGGCCCCCTTCTGCCATGCCCCGTCCCTATAGGTCATGGTGAACATGTGGTCACTGAAATACTTACCAAACCCCAGATTATTCTCATCGGGCTTGGGTTTTAAATTCTCTGCACTTACTTTCTGGATGGAAATATTCATAATCAATTGTGGACAAGGGTTAACAGCTTAAATAACTTCACCATTGGGCTAATACACGGACTATAGCTGATAAATTTATCCTTTGAAATACCTTATTTTTAGGCAGCAAGGGGGTTGTCATGTTATAATTAAATTTCCCCTCTAAAAAATTGAAAAGTTGAAGTAACAAAATCCATGACACAACAAAGGCCAAGTAACCTTATTCTCACCTATTTTCTGATTCTCTTTCTGCTCTCAGCACTCCTGCTGGCCCGGCTCTTTTTTCCCTTTGCATCCATTCTCATCTTATCGTATCTGCTCTCATCAATATCAGAGCCTGTCTTTGTCTTTTTAAAGAAGAAGCTCCCGCCCTCTTTTGCCTCACTCGTGACCTGCAGTTTGATTGTTCTCCTGGTTTTTGTGCCCCTCGTGTTTTTCGTCGCCGCCCTTTCCTCTGAGGCATACAACCTCCTGCAAGTCACAAAAGGGACGAATCTCGCTAAAGAATTCACCACATATATTCAAAGCAGTACCATATTTATCCGCCTTGAAGCATTGCTCACAGGCTATGGAATTAACATCTCAATGGCAGAGGTTTCCAGCAGTCTCTCGGAATTTGGAACCGAGGTGGCGCGCTTCATTTATACCCAGGCATCAATCTGGGCCGCCAACATCATCGGTTTTGTCTTTCATTTTATCATGATGATCCTCATCATCTTCTACCTCTTGCTGGAAAAAGAAAAACTCGTCACCTTTTTCCTGCATTTATCCCCCCTGCCCAACAACCATAACCGCCTTCTCATTCGGAAATTTGAAAAAATCACCAGTGCTATTTTAGTGGGAAACGGTATATGCGGCGTGATCCAAGGCGTCATTGGCGGGCTTGTCTTTAGCTTTTTGGGGTTTACATCACCCTTTTTATGGGGCGGAGTCATGGGAATACTGGCCTTTCTCCCCATTGCTGGAGTTGGTGCCGTTTTAATCCCTGCATCCATTATTCTCATTATCAGAGGGGATATTTTACAAGGCGTTGGACTGGCCTTTTTTTACCTGATTCTCTCCATGTCGGTGGAATATTTCCTCAAACCGAAACTCGTGGGCGACCAGGTGCGAATGCACATTATTCTCGTGTTTCTTGCTATCATTGGCGGCCTCAGAGTCTTTGGCGTCCTCGGAATTATCTATGGCCCCCTCATTATCACCGGTTTTCTCACCCTGGCAGATATCTATATCGATAATTATGAGCAATATGTCACCAGTAAAGAAGAAGAATAGGCAGAAAAGTAACTGTGTTTCGTCCACCTCCCCTCGCAGGGGTTAGTGGTACTGTGGCTGAAACAAAACATCCCTGATGTTGTGTCACCCATGTTGAACTTCTTAAAGAACTGCAAACGGATATATTCTGGCAAGGAGGTAGCGCCATATGAAATTTACGCCCCTGAAATTTCAAGGAACACTGGCAGCAGCCGGTGTTGCCCTGATGCCCTATGTTTTTCTAAAGGTTAATATTTTTAAAAGCGATGGACAGATTTCCCTGTCTGACCTGTCGCTCTTGATCAGCCCGAGTCTGGAGTACGTCATTGCCTGGTTACTGATTGCTATTATGGCGAGCTTTATTGTTATTCACCTCAGCCTTACAGCCATTTTCTTTAACCAGCTCATAAAGTGGCTGGCCAATCCCAGCTCTTTTAAAGAGATACTGCACAACCCTTTGACCAGTGCATCACTGTTTTCACCGCTCATCTCCTTGCCGATGACTATGATTGTTCTCTTTGGTCCGGTGAGCTTTTTTGTGCCGCAGATAACGGCAAACATGCAGGCCCTGATGGCCCCTGCATTTGTAATGTTCAGCCTTTTGTGGCTCCTTTTGCTGGCCCTGGAAATAAAAGCTATCCAAGTTTTTCTGACAAACCAGGTTGATTATACGAGCTTGAACTTTGGCTGGCTGCTTGACGTGTTGGCCTTGGGAGCAGTGTCATTGTTTGGGGCGAGCTTGGTAAACGCATCAGAAAATTATCTGCTGTCCACCACTGCAGCAGTTATGGTTTCCATCTCTTTGGTTTTAGGTGTGGTTGTGTTTGCTTTTAAGATGTCCGTCCTGGTTTACCAACAGATGCAATCGGCAGATAGGCCCACGATTCATATCTTGCCGGCCTACTTTTTATTCGTACCACCCATGTGTCTGCTTGGTTTCAGCTCTTTTAAGCTCATGATGTTTACCGACAAGAGCTATGGGATTGATCTGTCTACAGCCTCATTTTTGACTATGACTTTCTCTTATACAGGGGCAATGGTGTGGTTTGTTTTTGCCGTATACTGGTTGAGGGAATATTTGGGAAAGGAGTTCTTGTCATCCGATTTTTCTCCGGCACAATGGGGAATGGTCTGAGGCTTTGTCGGCACCCAAGTTTTGGGGACAATGATTTACAAGCTCTACTTTGCCAGCGCCTTTCTCGGGGCTGTTAATTTTTTCAGCATCATTTTTGTTACAGTCGTGTTTTTTCTAATATTTAAAAAATTTATTGCCGCATCAAGACAACCGGCCTTATGACAACATCACACTTTTTAAGTGTGTAATCCAAGTTATCGCACCGATCTTAAATCACCGCAGGCATGACCTTATAGCGATTACGCCCCTTCCTTTTGGCCTGGTACAAGGCTTGGTCAGCAAGGGCGACAAGTTGGGCCCCATCAGTCAAGATATGATGCGTGGCCGTTGCACCCCCCAGGCTGATCGTAACAAATTCGGATGTATCGGATGTGGCATTGGGCAGGGCAAGCCTAAGCATGGCTTCACCGATACGCTCTGCAACGATTGCCGCTCCTTGACTGGCTGTATCGGGAAGGATGATCACAAATTCCTCCCCGCCGTAACGAGCGACAATATCAAGGTCACGTTCAACCACAGTCCTGACGGCAATGCCTCTGATATTTTTATGCCGGACATAGCACTATGCAGTGCGGGCTGGTCGGTTATGGGCTGCATGCCACATATCCCAATCGGGCCCGTACTGCGTATATTTTTTGGGTCTCTAACTCTTTGCTGAAATTTGCCTTTGGTTTATCTGAACATGCAAGTCAATGGAATGATCAGGAGAGATCTCTGGTTTTTTCTGAACTAATTTCCCGCCGCCTGCACACCATAAAGTACAGCACCGGTACGGCCATGCGGCTGATGAGCAGGGAGGCGACTTCGCCAAACATCAGGGAAAGGGCCAAACCCTGAAAAATCGGATCGGCAAGGATGACCGACGCGCCCACTACCACGGCCAGGGCCGTGAGGAGCATGGGCCGGAAACGGATGGCCCCGGCCTCCACCACCGCCTCGGC
>JAQIBE010000004.1 GCA_027859235.1 Desulfobulbaceae bacterium | reverse complement strand
CCTATGTTGAAACGATTGAGCCGGGCAGAATAACCCTGAAAGACGGAACCAGTCACCCGGCCGATATTATCTTCCCGGCCGTCGGCGTAAAGCCCTCGCCCATCTTTGCCCAATCGGATCTCCCAATCGGTCCGGATGGAGGGTTGCTGGTGAATCATCAGCTCCAGTCCACTAAATACCCCAACATCTTTGGCGGAGGCGATTGTATTTATTTCAAGCCCCAGCCCCTGGACAAGGTCGGCGTCTATGCGGTCCGGCAGAACCCGATACTCTACCATAACCTCATGGCAAGCCTTGAGGAGAAGGAACTGCAGACCTTTGAACCGGGCGGCTCCTATTTACTGATCTATAATCTCGGGAATAATGAAGGGATTTTCTGCAAATGGTTTTTGATCTTTGGCGGCGGTCTGGCCTTTAAGATCAAGGATTATATCGATAAAAAATTTATCACGGCGTTTCAAGCCATGGAAAGGGATATTCCCTCATAACCTATGAGATGACTCCAGGATTATTGTTCTAAGAGAATACTGCCGTCCGGGAGCAAATCATCAGGCCGTTCTTTTTTATTTTTGATTTTATAACGGGCACACGCCTCGAAATTGGCGCGGCAGTATTGCATCTCATATGCTGTAGAAATTATATGTTGTGCTATTCTTGAAAAAACAAAACAGGTATCAAGGGAGGGACAGGGATCCGAATCAGCGTATTTTTTCATGAAACTAATAAATTCTGCCGCTAACACCGGGTCAAACTGGGAACCGCTGTTCTTGCGTATCTCCTCCATGGCCTTGTTGATATCCATACCCGTTCGATAGGGCCGGTCCGAGGTCATGGCGTCGTAACTGTCAGCAACGGCGAGGATCCGCGACAGATAGGGGATTTCTTTGCCCTTTAACCCGTCGGGGTACCCCTTGCCGTCATACCGCTCATGGTGATGTTTAATGATCTTTGCAATCGCGGCTATTCGGAGGTCGGACTCCATGGGTTTTAAAATCTGGGCACCCAGCTCCGGATGTTTTCTAATAGTGAGCCATTCTTCGTCAGAAAGTTTACCGACCTTGCCTAATACTTTATCAGGGACACCTATTTTACCAATATCATGGAGCAATCCGCACAGCCGCAGCAACTCAAAATCGACTTCCTCCTCTGTTGCATATTCTGCCAACTGCAGCGCGAGGTTGGTCACCCGTCTGGAATGACCGTGGGTGTATTCATCTTTTCCATCCAGGGAGATGGCTAAGGATTCAACAATATGCAGGAAAAATGTCTTTTCCTTGTCCCTGCTGTGGACCAATTCAGCAAGGAGTAAGCGCTCACGGAAAATACGCTGCATCTTTGCCTGCAGCTCAATCCTGTCAAAGGGTTTTGCGATGAAATCAGTCGCACCGGCACTAACAAGGTCTGTGAATTTATAGATTGCACTGTAGCCTGAAACAACCAGTACATCCACCTGGGGGTAATGGGATCTGACATAGAGCAATAACTCCATACCATCCATTTCAGGCATGACCATATCGGTGATAACCAGACCATAGTGCTTTTTTTGCAGCAGGGCCAAAGCCTCCCTGCCGTTTTCGGCCTGATCTGCCTGCAGACCGAAGCCTGTCAACTGACGGGTAATGATATTGAGCACACCTATATCATCGTCAACCACGAGGACGCGTTCTTTAATCGTCGCAAGATCCAGCTCGTTATGATTCATAATCTATCTCACCAAGAGGTGCCATCGTGATTTTAAGTAGTTAATTTGGGGTGTAACCATCTCTCAACCCCTGCTTAATTAATGTGTTAAGTTACACATATACTCTATACATTCCAACATTATCTTTCCAGATTTATGATATTTATTTCGTCATCAACGAGAGGATCCTGGAAAAAAGGGCGGTTGATCACCTTTAATCTTTTTTAGGTTTCGGGGTTCGATACCCAGGTTTCACCAGGATTTCCAGATAAAAGGATTCGAGCTGTTCTGATTCGGCCTTAGAAATGTATTTATTAATGGCGG
>JAQIBE010000028.1 GCA_027859235.1 Desulfobulbaceae bacterium | reverse complement strand
TCAGGTGGCCATGAAGTTCACCGGTCAGCGTTCCTTCAAGCATTAAGATGTTCTAAATATTTTTTTTAGTTGTGGTCGTTTTTTAAAGCCGTGTAGACTTAGTCTGCACGGCTTTTTTTGTTTTAACCCTTTGCGCGTGGAGATGCATTTGCTGAGATCTGTTTTCTTTATCCTGGTCATTCTGCTCGTTCATCCTTTGCCAGGACTGGGTCAGGATGTGACAGCGATCATCAAAAAGGTTGAGGACAACTTGAATGGTGAAACCGCCTTCATGGAGTTTTCCATGACCGTGACCACAAAAAGGTCTACGCGCACCATGGAGATGGAAAGCTGGAGTGAGGGGGATAGCCGGAGTTTCATCCGCATTCTCTATCCTGAGAAGGATAAGGGCATCACCTTCCTGAAGATGGACAACGCCATGTGGCAGTATATTCCCCGGATTGAAAAGATTATGAAGATCCCCGCCTCCATGATGCTCCAGAGCTGGATGGGCAGTGATTTTACCAACGATGATCTGGTCAAAGAGAGTTCCATGACCAAGGATTATATTGCAACTCTGGTTGAGCAGACGGGGGAATTTTATCGTATTGACCTGAACCCCAAAGAAGATGCCCCGGTGGTGTGGGGCAGGATCAGTATGACTGTTTCTGCCGATCTCTTCCTGCCCGCTGTCATGACCTATTTCGCTGAAGACGGGGAGAAGGTGCGGACCATTGAGTATCTCGAGGTGCAAACCTTTGGTGGACGTCAATATCCGACGCGGTGGGTGGTGACCCCCACCAGCCCAGAGAAAAAGGGACATCAGACTATTATTGAGGTGAAACAGGCGGTCTTTGATGCACCCATTGATGCCAGTCGTTTCAGTAAATCCGCCTTGAAACGGTATTCGCGGTAGAGCTGCAAGGAGCTGCGAATGTGTATTGTTCTCCCCCCTGAAAAACTACGGACTAAAAACCTGAAAACATGTTCCTGCGTTACGGATTAAAAAACATTCTTGCTGCCAAAAAACGTACAGGGGTCACGCTGCTCCTGTCGATCTGCACCACAGCACTGCTGGTGTTTTCCACAGGTTTTCTGCAGGGCTCCCATATGCAGATGCTCAAGAACGGGGTGGAAATCTATCCCGGTTATCTGCAGATCTCCCATAGGGGGTATCGGCAGGAGCCAGGTCTTGACCACCTCATCTTTGGGGTGGATGGGGTGATGGGGCAGCTCACTGACCCGGAAATTCTCATTGCCGCCCGTCGTTTTGAGACCTTTGTCCTGTACAATGGCGAGCAGAAATCGGTGGGGGGGATGTTCACGGGGATTGAACCTGAAAAGGAGGAGTCCATCTCAAGGCTTGCCCAGTCGCTCAAAGAGGGCGTCTATCTCAAAAAGACAGATACCAACACCGTGTACATGGGGTATGAACTGGCGCGCAGGCTTGCGGTGCAGGTGGGTGATGAAGTCACCTTTGTCGGCACCGGGGCGGATTATTCCTTTGCCGCGGATCGGCTCGTGGTGGGCGGGCTGTTCCGCACCGGCTTGTTTGATTTTGACAGCCAGTCCGCCTTTGTGACGCTTGCCTATTTCAACGAAATCATGGCGGCTGAGAATATGGCGACCCATATTATTGTTCAGCCGGCCCATGTGGAGGTCGCCCAGTCATTAAGTGACCGGATTAATATTGTTCTGGATGATGAGTATCGATCAGAGAGCTGGCAGGAGACCATGGCACCCCTTGTGAAGGCCATGAAGGTGGACTCCATCTTCAACTACATCACCCTGGGGATCATTTTCATTGTCATCTTCTTTGTCATCATGATTTACACCTTCCTCACCGTTTACAGCCGTACCCGGGAGATAGGCGTGCTCAGAGCCATTGGCTCAACCCCGAATCAGGTGCTGGCCCTTCTTCTGTCTGAATCGGTGATCCTGGCCGGGGTGAGTGTTGTGGTGGGGGGCATCATTGGCGGTGCACTCACCTATTATTTCTGGCAAAATCCCATCATGATTGGCGGCTACGAGGAACAGTTCAAACTCTATGGCCTTGCCGCCTCAGCAATGCCCACCCTGTTCTCGCCGTACCTCATCCTGCGTGATATGGGAATCATGTTTCTCCTCTGTGTCGGCTCCACCCTCTACCCCATCATCAAGGTGAACAGCCTTAAACCCCTTGAGGCCATCCACCATGTATAGGTTTGTTTTCAAGATGGCGCTGAACTCCCTCATGCAGCGCAGAAGCAGGTCGCTGCTTGTGGTGCTCATGATCTCCACGAGTTTATGGGGTCTCCTGTTCATGGAGGGGATTTATGACGGTATGACTGAACAGCTGATTGCTAATGCTATTCGCTCAGGGAGTGGTGATGTGGTCTTGTATGGCAAGGGGTATCGGCGGGAGCAGGATATTAAACGGGCCATTGCTAATCATGCTGAAATTCTTCAGGTCATGGCAGGTGATCCCCGCGTGGCAAGTTATTCCACCCGGATTATGCAGGATGGATTACTGGCCACTGCCCGCGGTTCTCGGCCGGCAAGGATTATTGGCGTACATCCTGAAATGGAAAAGCGCCATGCCAGGCTTGATGAGTATATGGAGCAGGGGGAGTTTGATTTTGGCGGACAGGGGAAGAAGGCCATTATCGGGGCCCGTCTCGCTGAAAAACTCAATCTGAAGATCGGCTCCAAGATTGTTATTTCTGCCCAGAATAGTGTTGATGAGCTGACGTCCATTGTCTTGCGGGTGGGGGGGATGATTCGTGCCAATAACATGGGCTTTGATGAGACGGCGGTGCTGGTCAGTTTTGCCAGGGCCAATGACATGCTTTTCATGCAGGGCGCGGTGTCCCAGATCTCGATCCTCCTCCATGACCAGAGTGATGCCCATGGGGTGCAGGAATCCTTGTTGCATCAATTCAGCACCATAGAGGCGTTCCGCTGGGATGAAATTGCCCCGGTTCTCCTCCAGTCCCGGCAGATGATGGCCATATTTAACCAGGTGACTAGCGGTCTGGTGTTCTGCGTGGCAGGACTTGGCATCTTCGGGGTGGTGCTGGTGTCTGTGCTTGAGCGCATGCGTGAGTTCGGTATTATGCTTGCCGTTGGCACCCGCTTTCGGCAGATTGGTCTCCTGATCTTCTATGAATCAATGCTGCTTGGTCTGACGGGATTTGCCTTAGGCGCAGCCCTTGGCGGCTCAACGCTGTTATATCTGCAAAGTCATGGCCTGGATCTGTCCCTCATGAGTGAGGGGCTTAACGCCTTTGGCCTTGATTCCATGGTCTATGCCGTTATCCGCTGGAATTATTTCTCCATGGCCCTTGGCGCGGTGTTGGGTTCCATTATCCTCAGCACCGTCATTCCCCTGCGTATACTGCGCAAAGCAAAGCCGATTCAGGCCATAAGCGAGATGTAGAGATGATGAATGATTTTGTCAGAATTGAAAAAATAAGTAAGATTTTCACGCCAGCCAAGGGGGTTGCGGTGGCGGCTTTGCAGGATATTGATCTGACCATTGCCCAGCATGATCTGGTGGTGTTAAACGGCCCCTCCGGGAGCGGTAAAACCACCCTCCTCAATATCATCGGCGGTCTTGATGAACCCACTCAGGGGCAGGTGAGCCTCGCGGGCCAGCGTCTTACGGGTATGGGGGAGAAAGAGTGGTCGGAAACCCGTCGGGATCACATCGGCTTTGTCTTTCAGGCCTATAACCTTCTGCCTGTACTCTCTGCCCGGGAGAATATTGAGTACATCATGAGGCTGCAGAACCGCACCTCAGCAGAATGCGCAGCCCGTAGCCTGGAGGTGGCGCGCAAGCTGGGGATTGAAGCGGTTCTCGATGCCCTGCCCCATGAGCTCAGCGGCGGTCAGCAGCAGCGGGTGGCAGTGGCGCGGGCCGTGGCCTCCAAACCCCGGCTCATTCTGGCGGATGAACCCACCGCCAATCTGGACTCCAAGAACGGCAATGATCTCATGGAGATGATGCAGCGCTTGAATGAGGATGAGGGTGTCACCATCATCTTCTCCTCCCATGACCCCATGGTGATCAACACGGCCAAACGCTCCATTGTTCTGCACGATGGCCGGGTGGTGGAGGGGTGAGTATCTCGCTCTGCATGCTGCTCACCCTGTTTGGCGTGCAGGGTGAGTTCGGGGTGGAGGATACCAACATCGGCAGCTATCAGGAGGAGTCCCATACGGAGATGCACAACCGTCTCCGTGGTGAAGCGACCTTTGAGCTTGTGCAGCAGCCCGGATTTTTATCCACCCTGATTATCGATTATAATGCAAGCTATGAGTCCCAGCCTGACTCCGTTACCGGTCGCACCTCAATCTACAGGGGCTACATCGGTTATGATGCAGACCGTTACCGCGTCATCCTGGGCAAACAGCGGGTTCCCCTCGGTGTCGGGCGCATCTGGAACCCCATTGATATCTTTAATCCCATCAATGTTGAGGCCATTGAAATGGCTGAGCGGCCGGGTACGGAGTGTGTCCGGCTGGAATGGCAGATGGGGGATCTGTCAAACCTGGATATGACCCTGGCTCGGGATAAGGGCGAGGTGCGGGCCAAGTCCTATCTCGGGATGGCGGATGCGGCCCTGGTGGTCTTGATTGATAATGATGCAGACCTTGATATTGTGGGGTGGGAGCTTGAAGGGGAGCTATTTGACACGGGGGTTGAACTGCGCAGTGAAGGGGGGTATTTTCATGACCGCAGCCGCCACGAGTCTTATTTTACCACCATTGTCGGGGCTGAGTACGGCTTTCAAAATTCCCTGAATGTGCTTGTGGAGTATAAGTATGATGATGATACGAAACTTGATTATGCTGGTTCCATTATGCGTTATCAGGCGGGAATGTTATGGGGCTTTGGCCTGGTTGCTCTGCTGAATATGGATGATGGATCCTATTTTCTCGCGCCAAGTGTGGAATATTCCCTGGGCGATGATATGACCCTGTCGGCAGGATGTTTTATCTATGGAGGTAGTTCTACATCGGAGTATGGGCTGGTAGCGGATCGCTATTATAGCCGATTTTATATTCATTTTTGATTCCCGACATAATGGGGAGGAACAGTATGAAAACAGCATTACTTATTCTGGCACACGGGTTTGAAGAGATTGAAGCGGTGACCATCTGCGACGTGCTGCGGAGGGGGGATATCCAGGTCACCATGGCCGGTATCGGTGCTACAGCCATGCGCGGCGCCCATGATATTATTATCCAGGCTGATGTGGTTCTGGCTGATGTGGGGGACCTGTTTGATGCGATCATTCTGCCGGGCGGCATGGGGGGTACGGAAAATCTCTTGGGTTCAGCGGATGTGACAACACTCCTTAAGCGTCATGCAGAGGCAGGGAAACTGGTGGCTGCCATCTGCGCGGCCCCCTGGGTCCTTGCCCGGGCGGATCTCCTTGCCGGCGTACAGGCCACCATCTATCCTGGTCTTGAGTCTAAAATCACCGGAACCTGCAGCAATGACAGGGTGGTTCAGGACGGTATGATCATCACCTCCAGGGGGCCGGCCACAGCCATGGAGTTTTCTCTTGCCCTGGTGCAGGAGCTTGTTGGTGAAGAAATGGGTGTTGAGGTGGGCAAAGGGTTGCTCTATTACCCCTGATGGTGAAGAGGGGAGCTGCTGGTCTTGTGAAGTGAGGGCGGGGAAAGATCGCAGAACTCTTCTCTGCCGTCTTTCACGGGGTGACGCTGAGGGGTGACGATCTACGGATTAACTTGCGAGGCGCAGTCCTTCCTTTTCCTTACGAATCTGCTTGGCGAGTTTTAATGCCTTCTGCTTGCCGTGCTTTTTGATGGAAACGGAGGTGTGGCCATGTTTGCCGCAGGGGCATTGCCAGGTGACATGGAATTTGTCGTCACTTTCAACGTGGCGAATGCCCACCAGGCCGGTATTGGTGTTCGCCTTGCCTTGGACATGTTTGAGTGCCAGGGGCATGCCAATTTCTGTTTTGACGGAATCCCGCCAGGCTAAAGCCGCAAGGAGTGCTGCGGTCTTGCCGCCGGATTTGCGATCCGAAAACATCTTCGAATGTTTCTCGCCGCAGAACATGACCCGGGCGTACCAGCCGTGGGTGTGCTTATGGTCAATGCGTGAAATGTTCCGGTGTTTTTCGTATTCCATATACTTGTATCTTCAGAATGTTGTTATTGGGTTTTACCCGGTCTGTTTCTGCCTGCGGGGCAGGATTTTTCTCAAGGGTTGTGTTGACGGGTTTGCGTGCAAATAATCTTATTATTTTCTTTTTTAGCCACGGAGATAGCGTGGCTAATTGTTTAGGTATTTATTTGCCGAACCAATAGCTATTTGGCGGCGAGAAACGCATCACCATAGCCAAGGGTTCGCATGGCTTGGACAACCTCCTTGGCCTTATTGATATCTTCACCCGCCTTAACCTGTACCCGGTAAAAAAGCATATCACCACGGTCATAGGTGCTGACGTTTACCGATCGACCCGTTTTCAACATGGTTTTTTGCAACCGTTCAGCATTACCTCTTTGGCTGAAAGAGCCGATCTGTACATAAAATTTGCCCTTCGTGAAATCCGCATGGGGAAGAAAATGTTCCACTGTCCTGCCTGCCTCTTTAACCTTTACGACCTCACCGAGAGCAGAGATGTGAACCCGGGCCGTGCCTTTTTTCAGCACGCCGAGCTCTTTGGCTCCAGTGTAGCTCAGGTCAATAATACGCCCTCTGACAAAGGGGCCGCGGTCATTAATCCGGAGCACTATCTCCTTGCCGTTGTCGAGATTTTTCACCAGGAGCTGGGTGTGCATGGGCAGGGTTTTATGGGCTGCTGTGCGGCTGTACATATCATAGGTCTCGCCGTTGGATGTTTTGCGTCCATGAAATGGTTTGCCGTACCATGAGGCAATGCCTGCCTGGCTGAAACCTTCTGCTGACGGGAGAGGGTAATAGGTCTTGCCTTTGATCTTATAGGGGCGCTGGGTTCCTTTTACTCTTTTGGTTGTCTTGACTTGGCGTTTGCCTGGTGTCGAAAGAACGGGTGTTTTACCACCACAACCAGCAAGGAGGAGGAGAATACTCGTTATGATGATGACATTTTTCATGGATTTTCTACTTTACTTCAGGTTTATGAACTGTTTTGTCGAGGTTCAATGGGTAATCCAGTAATTCAGTATTTATTTTCAGCCGCTCTTTATAAAACGGGCCAGCCTTGCCAATGGTATGAGGGGTGTAGGGGAGCAAGCCTTTAGCGGGGGCCTTGTTCGGCCTGGCGTTGTCAAAGACCACATCCTCCTCATCATTGACCCAGGTGAGGCTGAGGTCAAGGAGCGGTCGGCATATCTGCAGCACACCCGCTGAATCCTTGCAGACAATGGGAAATGCCCAGCGCCGCAGCTCATAACCCTTATGCCAAAGCCCGTAATAGCCCTGTCCGGTTAATTTGTCTGACATGAAGGGGTAGGGGTAGCCTTCACCGTTGATGTTGGCATAAATTTCATGTTCGACCTCATAGGAACCCTGAATACTGATCGCCTCCCAGTCTTCATACTCTTCAGCGTCCTGGCGGAAGAGATGGGTGCCCTCATCAGAAAAGCTCCACACCGCATGGCATACGGTGCAGCCGGCCTTATTCTTATACGTTTCATGCGCGGGGTGTTGCAGCTGGGGGATGGGTAATGTTGTATTGGCCGTGGTCAGCGTTGGCAGACCGTCTTGCAACCGGATGTTTAATGGTGACGGTTGCTGTCCATCATACTCGTGGCAATTTATGCAGGTGATAGCAGATGGTTCCGGATTCATGAGGCTTGAACCTGGATGGCAATCAATGCATTGCAGCCCTGCCTGTTGATGAATATCGGTTGAGAGCTGATGCGTATTCACCCCGTACGGCCTGGGGGCGTCGCTCCCATCTTTGCCATAGGGCGTACGGTAATCCCAGTGGAAATCATGGTCGTATCTGCCGTAATAGTCGGCACCGACAAAATTTGAGTTATGGCAATGGAGACATTCATTGTCCTGTGGTTTCGCCAGAAACTCATGACTGACCATGGTGCCGCCAGCAAAGTTGAGATGGCAGGCGGCACAACCCGTGCCGCGCAGGGTTTCTGTATATTCGCCATCATAGCGGATGTGGCATAGCAGACATCTGCGCCTGAGGAGGTCATCCGCAAGGTCCAGGGGGGTGGTGATGTCGGTGTGGACGGGAATGTCCTCCGCACGTTCAAGATCTGTTTCTGCCCCGAATGCCCGGCGAACCGTGTTGACCTCATTGCTGGAGGTGAAATGCAATGAACCGTGGCTGTCTGTGACTTGGCGTTCATGGCATTTGCCGCAGGTCTGCATCATAACATCTGGATGGGCTGGTTTGGCAATGAGGTTTGCATGGGCAAGGTCGCCGCTTGGAGCTGGACTGGTGCCACTGTGACAGGTGGTACAGTCAAAGGCATGGTTCTTGTCCAGTTCTTGGGGGTGGCAGTCAGAGCAGGATGGGTTTTCCGGCAGCAGCTTTTCTTTGACTGGGGCTGGCACCTGCGGCACGTCTGTGTCGTCGCCGGAGCAGCCTGCGAGCAGGAAGCAGAGCAAGCAGCTGAGAATGAGTTGGGTGGATGGAAGGATCTTTGTCTGCAAGGTTGGTTGCCGTCTTAAATTAAATAAAAACAGAAAATACCCTGCTTTAACCCCCTTTGCAAGCAAGGGGTGAGGAAACAGGGTGATCTCCATATGAAAAATGGGAAATAATGGTGGCAATATGGGACTATTGCACTATACTATTTTCTGATTTTTACCGGAGTCCATGTCTTCATTTACCCCATGGTCCTCTGCATTTACTTGCTTAATAATTCTATCCAAAGTGACGACTTCATGGAAAAAGCGACGAAACATACAAAGTATATCTTTATTACCGGCGGTGTCCTCTCTTCCCTTGGCAAGGGCCTCGCAGCTGCTGCCATCGGCACGTTGCTTGAGAGCCGCGGTTTAACGATTACTTTCCAGAAGCTTGATCCATATATCAATGTTGATCCCGGCACTATGAACCCGTTTCAGCATGGTGAGGTTTTTGTTACCGACGATGGGGCTGAGACGGATCTTGATCTTGGCCATTATGAACGTTACACCAACGCCAAGCTTGGTCAGCGTAATAATTATACCTCAGGCCGCATCTATTATTCGGTTATAACGAAGGAGCGCCAGGGTAAATATCTTGGTGGCACCGTCCAGGTTATCCCCCATATTACCGATGAAATTAAGGAGGCGATCCACACCCTGGATGGCCTGGCGGATGTGGCCATTGTCGAGATCGGCGGCACCATCGGTGATATTGAAAGTCTGCCTTTCCTTGAAGCAATCCGCCAGTTCCGGCTCGATGTAGGCCGTGATAATTCGGTTTTTCTGCATGTGACCTGGGTTCCTTATCTGAAAACGGCCGGTGAGGTAAAGACCAAACCTACCCAGCACTCGGTCAAAGAACTTCGCGCCATTGGTATTCAGCCGGATATCCTCCTCTGCCGGACCACCTCGGAACTGAATATTGGTCTGAAGAAGAAGATTTCGCTGTTTTGCAACGTGCCCACAGAAAACGTGATAACGGCTAAAGACGTGGAGTCCATCTATGAAGTTCCCCTCTGTTTCCATGCTGAGCGTCTGGATGATCTCATCCTTGAACAGCTGGGTATCTGGACCCGCGCCCCGCGTATTGAGCCGTGGAAAGAGCTGGTGGAGAAGATGCAGCATCCTCGGCATCAGGTTACCATCGCTATTATCGGCAAGTATGTTGATCTGGTTGAGGCGTATAAGAGTCTGCATGAATCCCTGGTGCATGGCGGCATTGCCAATGATGCTCATGTTAATCTGAGATATGTCAATGCCGAGGATCTGGAAACGGGTGATGCGGCCGTAGTCCTTAAAGGGTGTCATGGTATTCTGGTCCCCGGCGGTTTCGGCCAGCGTGGTGTAGAAGGCAAAATGAACGCCATTACCTTTGCCCGTGAACAGAAGATTCCGTTCTTTGGTATCTGTCTCGGGATGCAGCTTGCTGTTGTGGAATTTGCCCGGAATGTAGCCGGTATTAAGGATGCGAATTCCAATGAATTCACCAAGGATACCACGGCCAATGTCATCTATCTCATGAAGGAGTGGTATGATGCCCGTACTGATACCACCCATGTCCGTGATGAAGAATCTGAAATGGGCGGCACCCTGCGCCTCGGCAGTTATCCCTGTACCCTTGCGGCCAAAAGCTTTGCCATTAAGGCGTACGGCTGTAAAGATATTGATGAGCGCCATCGGCATCGTTTTGAGTTTAACCCTGAATTTCGCGATCAGCTGGAGAAGGCAGGTCTGATCATCAGCGGTACCTCCCCTGATAACAACCTGGTGGAAATCGTTGAACTTGCCGACCATCCCTGGTTCCTGGCCTGTCAGTTCCACCCTGAATTCAAGTCAAAGCCCATGGCCCCCCATCCATTATTCCACCGCTTCATTGAGGCGGCACTCAAGTTGGTGGATGAGTAGCCGACTGATGTGATATGATTTGTAAACGGGCACGAAGAGTAGAATCTTCGTGCCTTTTTATTGTTACTGTTCAAGGTTAAAATCCCGCTGCTGGTTTTTCTCGTTTTTGAATAACGAGGTCATCAGAAATATTGAATGATGAATAGCGAATGGCGAATGATGAATGAAGGAGAAGGAGCGAACATGCAGGTTGCAATTAATGATAATGTGATTTTGGGAAGCGGCAGACCTCTGGTCCTCATTGGTGGTCCCTGTGTTATTGAGTCCGAAGAGGTGATCCGCGAGACGGTTGCCGGGCTCAAGGAAATTACCACAAGGCTTGGTATGCCTTATGTGTTCAAGGCATCTTTTGATAAGGCGAACCGGACCTCCCTCTCCTCCTATCGCGGCCCTGGAATTGAAGCGGGCCTGGAGCTCCTCGGCCGCATCAAGGAAGAGTTTGCTGTGCCGGTTATCTCCGATATTCATGAAGCCTCACAGGCGTCTCTTGCCGCGGAGGTGCTGGACATTATTCAGATCCCGGCCTTTCTCTGCCGGCAGACGGATCTTCTGGTGGCGGCCGCCAAGACCGGCAAGCCGCTGTCCATTAAAAAGGGTCAGTTTCTCTCGCCGTGGGATATGGAAAATGTGGTGAACAAGGTGCGGGAAAGCGGCAATTCGCAGATCATGCTCACTGAGCGCGGCATCATGTACGGCTATAATAATCTGGTGGTGGATATGCGCTCGTTGCCGGTGATGCGCAGCCTGGGATGTCCTGTTATTTATGATGCCACCCATTCGGTGCAGCTGCCGGGCGGTGCGGGGGGAAGTTCCGGCGGTCAGCGGGAATTCATTGCCCCCCTCACCCGGGCTGCCGTGGCGGCGGGTATTGACGGCTTGTTCATGGAGATCCACCCGGACCCGGATCATGCCTTATGTGACGGCCCCAATTCTATGCCCCTTGATGAGGTGGAAGAATTGCTGAAGATGCTCCAGGCCATTCATGGTGTAGTGCATGGATGATTCCTGCGTGAGTGGCGGCAAGGGGGACTATCCGGGGGATTGTGAGTTTACCCAGTCTCTCCTGAAGAGGGCTGCGGCGCGCACGGAAAATGCGTTGCGCGGCTATGCGTGGAAGAACTGTTTTGACCGCGCCCGGGAAATTAAACTCCTGCTTCTGGACGTGGATGGCGTACTCACCGATGGGACGATTACCTACACCGATGAAGGTGTTGAATTGAAGAGTTTTAATGTTAAAGACGGCTTTGGTTTGAATCTCCTGCGCCAGGCAGGCGTTGAGGTGGGCATTATCACGGCCCGGAGTTCCAAGGCCTTGATTCGGCGTTGCCAGGACCTGAAGATTGACCACCTCCACCAGGGCAAACGCCATAAGGTTGAGGTGTATAAATCCATGCTTGCTGATTTGCACCTGGAACCGCATCAGGTGGCCTATGTTGGTGATGACTGGCTCGACCTGCCCATGTTCGGTCAGGTTGGTTTTGCCGTTACGGTGGCGGACGGTATGGAAGAACTCAAAGAGGTTGCCCATTACACGACAAAGAGTTCCGGCGGTCGCGGGGCCGTGCGTGAGGTGTGTGATCTAATCATTGATGCCAAGGGGAAATATGAATCCCTGCTTGCAGGCTATTTGGGTCGGGTATGAATCTTTCCAGAAATAAAATATGGTTCCTGCCCCTGCTTATTGTGGTGTTGTATCCTGTGTGGGGCCAGCCGGTGAAGGACTTTTTGGCGGTGAATATTGAGGAGATAGATATTGTCAGGCAGCTCGGTGATAGTGAAAACCAGCAGTTTCGCATGGAGGATTTTACCCTGTATCAGACCGGTAACGGCAAGATGGATATGAAGCTTGCCGCTGATAAGGTGTTGAGCGGTGATCCTGGAACCAGTGAGTATCGATTAAAAGGGGTCCGTTGCACCCTCTATGGCAAAGATGACCAGAAGACCAATATCACAGGGGGGGAGGCGTTGTACTCGGCCAAGCAGCATCTGGTCACCATTGTGGATGAGGTACTGGTTGATGCCAATAATGGTGAGTATACGGTGGAGACGGATGCCTTGCGTTATTTCACCAAGTATAAGGTAGCTAAAACAGCAACACCCATTGTCTTTAAAAACAATCAGACCATTATCCATGGTAATTCATTGATGTACAATATGGAGAGTGGGGCGTTTCGGGTGAGTGGGGATGTGGTGTGTGATTTATAGCTTCTGAGAAGTTAAAAGTTCTTTGCCGTTCGTGTGAAGAATTCGTTCCGTAAGATTGGGGTCCAGGTGCAGATCCCGCACTTGCTGAACAGCCTCTCCCTGATCTGCCCAGGGAGAATCCGAGCCAAAGAGAATTCTGTCTCCGGGATGGGTTGTGATCATTGCCACCGCCTGTTCTGTGGGGAGAAAATCCAGGACAAAGGCCAGGTCCAGATAGATATCTTCGCCAATGAGGTGCTGGACAACCTCGTCCCATTGCTGCCAGGCGCCAAGATGCGAGGCCACCAGTTTTAATGAAGGGACGGCCCTGATCAACTGTTTAATCTGTTGCGGGTTTGCCCGCTCTTCCCTGGGAAAGCCGATGTCGTATCCGCAGTGCATCACGATAAATAATCCAAGTTCACTGCTCTTTTTAAAGATGGGCAGCAGCCGCTCTTCGTCCATATAAAAACTTTGATAATAGGGATGGAGTTTGATACCCGGGAAACCATGGTCATGGATGGTCTGCAGTTCATCCAGGATAGAGGTGCTTTCCGGGTGGAGTGACGGCAGGGGGATAATACGCTCGGAGGCCACGGATCGTGACCAGTCAAGAATGGGCTGGAACTGTTTAGGCTGGGTGGCAATGGAGCAGACAACGGATTGGCTGATGTGGTGGCGATCCATGGATTGGAGTAAATCCTGCACAGTGCCATTGAGTGCGGCTTTGACATTACCCTGTGCTTCCAGGGCCGGGATGGCATGGGCGGCAACGGCATCAGGGAAGACATGGGTGTGAAAATCGATGGTCATGGTTATTTCTCAAGGACTGGAGGCACAAAATTGCAGGATGGGAAGGGGAGGCTCTGCTTACTTATTTCTTCACAAATCTTAACCCCCATTTTCAGGTGTTTGGCTGTATAGATGTTAAAGATTTCGTTGGCACTGGACTGTGATTTTATCCCGCCTGTGCGGAGAGGGAGATCAGAGATGAGCATGAGTGCGGCTGTGGGTACATTTAAGGCATAGCCGATGGAAAATATGGTGGCAATTTCCATATCAATGGCGAGGATTCGATGTTTTAAGATATATTCGATGAACTCCTTGTCAAATTCCCACATGCGGTAATCGGTGGTGTACATGATGCCTGCCTTTGGACATGACTCAAGTTCACGCAGCAAAACTTGAGTCATGATTCTAGTGATTTCCACGGCAGGGAGGGCTGGGACGTTGGCAGGCAAGTAATGTCGGCTGGTTCCCTCATCACGGATGGCGGCGGTTGGCACAATGAGATCGCCCACTTCACAGGAGTCGTCAATGCCGCCGCACATGCCCAGCTGGAGGACGGAATTAATTTGATCGAGATAGGAGAGGCAATGCATGACAATGCCTGCATTGGGTGAGCCCACACCGGAGTTGATAATGGTAATATCGCGAGTGTTGTCATGCACAATATCCCAATATCCCGATAAAATGGGATTGCCCGTATGTATAGAAAAACTTTCAATATAGCGCGGGAAGTTACACAGGATAATATTGGAGCGAAAGTCTTCAATCTTTGAGCCGGTGTAGCGCTCCAGGGTGTTGCGGGCGTAGCTGTCAGGGCGTAAGGGTTTTGGCATTGCAGGCTCCATGAGAAAACTTTGTAACGTGGCGTCTTCGTTGTTTATTCGACCATGGGTAAATGGTATGGTCTGCCATTTACACTACCTTATAATGCATGAAAAACCATCAAAATTGAGGAGTATTGGCGCCATGGCTAAAGACATCCCTTTAAACGAACGTATTATTTTGGCACTTGATGTGGAAACCGCAGATCAGGCCAGGGATCTTGTCAGGAAGACCGAGTCAAAACTCGGGTATTACAAGGTTGGCCTGCAGCTCTTTATGGCGGATTGGTTTGATACGGTTGACTGGATTATTGACCGTGGTCATAAGGTCATGCTGGATCTGAAATTCTTTGATATTCCGGAAACGGTGAAGCTTGCTGTGGCGCAGATCCGCTCCCACGGGGTGTCCCTTGCCACTATTCACGGCAATGACGCCATTATCAAGGCGGCTCTGACTGAACGGGGTGAGGTGAAGCTTCTGGCCGTAACCGTCCTTACCAGTTTTGGTGAGGACGATCTGCGCGCCATGGGCATGACCCAGTCCATTGCAGATTTGGTCCATTTCAGGGCCAAACGTGCCCTGGAGCTGGGCTGCGATGGGGTGGTGTGTTCCGGGATGGAAGCGGCCAGGCTGCGTGACAGTCTGGGCGAAAAGCTCATCATGGTGACCCCGGGCATTCGACCGGGTGCCAATGTCATGGATCATGCGGATGACCAAACCCGTATTATGACGGCCCAAAAGGCCATTATCGCCGGAGCGGATCATGTGGTGGTGGGGCGTCCCATTACCAGGGCCAGTGATCCCCTGGCGGTGATCGG
>JAQIBE010000002.1 GCA_027859235.1 Desulfobulbaceae bacterium | reverse complement strand
GAGGTGGCGGTGAAAAAGGCGCCGAAGCCCCAATGGGCCGGCAGGATGCCGATGAGTGAAAAGGGAATGGCCGCCATCACCACCAGGGGCACAATATAATCCTTGAACCAGCCCACCATAAGCATATAGATCAGAATCATCACGACACAGAAGGCCAGACCGAGATCACGGAAGACCTCCAGGGTGATGTGCCATTCCCCATCCCACTTGATTGAAGATTCCACCTCGGTAAAGGGCTGCTGCAGGTTGTAAACGGCTATATCCTTATGCGCATTGCCGAATTCCCGGCCGTTCAGACCAGCAATCTTTTTATTCATGGCAAAGATGGCGTAGACCGGGCTGTCCGTCACCCCGGCAACATCCCCGGTGATATAGATAACCGGTTTCAGGTTTTTCCGGTAGATGGGCTGGTCCACCGGCACCTCGCTGACCCGGACCAGTTCCCCCAGAGGAATAAGGACCCCCTCCGGATTGCGCTGGGAGTGAACCCGGATGTTCAGAATATCCGCCACCCTGGCCCGCTGTCCCTCCGGCAGCTGGAGGATGATATTGACATCCTCCTTAGCGTTGGGTTGATGAAGCAGATCAACCACCAGACCACGGGTCGCGATCTCCACCGTTCTGACAATTTCACCGGAGGACACCCCGTTTAAGGCCGCCTTTTCCTTGTCCACCGTGAAGACCACCTTACTGCGCTCAGCTTCACGGTACCAATCCACATCCACCACGCCCTCGGTGGAGTTAAAAATATCCTTGACCGCAGCGGCAAGCTTCAAGCGCGCCGCATCCGTGGGCCCGTAAATTTCGGCAACCAGGGTCTGCAGCACCGGAGGCCCGGGCGGCACCTCAGTTACGGCCGCGACCGCACCATATTTTTCGGCAATAGCCGCGACTTGGGGCCGGATGCGCTTGGCAATATCATGGCTCTGCAGCGAGCGCTCGCCCTTGGGCAGGAGGTTGATCTGAATATCGGCCATATTGGGTGCGTGGCGCAGATAATAATGGCGCACCAGACCGTTGAAATTATAGGGGGAGGCGGTCCCGGCATAGATCTGATAATTGACGACCTCGGGCTCGTTGCCGATCTCGGCGGCTATCTCCCGGGCCACCCGCGTGGTGTGTTCCAGGGTGGATCCTTCCGGCATGTTGAGAATAATCTGAAACTCGCTCTTGTTGTCAAAGGGCAGCATCTTCACCTTGACCTTACCGAAATAAACGAGGGAACAGGAGCCGAGGAGCAGCCCGATGATGACCAGAAAGAAGACCAGCCGCGAGCCGGCTCCAGCAAGGAGCGGCTCCATGATCCGGTGGTAGAGACGGGTAAAGAAGTCATCGGGGGCGTGATCATTGTCGGATTCCCCTTCTGGCAGCTCAGCACCTTCAGCCGGAGAACCTTTTTTCCTCAGGACCCGAATGGCCGCCCAGGGGGTGACGGAAAAGGCAATCAGGAGTGAAAAAAGCATGGCCGCCGATGAACCGACAGGAATCGGCCGCATATAGGGACCCATGAGTCCGCCGACAAAGGCCATGGGCAGAATGGCGGCAATCACCGCCCAGGTGGCAAGGACCGTGGGATTGCCCACCTCGATCACCGCTTCAAGGGCAATGTCGGAAAGAGTCCGGTTGCGGTTTTCAGGCAAACGGATATGCCGGACAATATTCTCCACCACCACAATGGCATCATCCACCAGAATGCCGATGGAAAAAATCAGGGCAAAGAGGGTAATCCGGTTGAGGGTATAGCCGTAGAGATAGAAGAGCATCAGGGTCAGGGCCAGGGTCGACGGGATGGCCAGAATAACAATAATGGACTCGCGCCAACCCAGAAACAGGAGGATCAGCAGGGTCACGCCAAAGACGGCGATACCCATGTGGAGCAGGAGTTCATTGGATTTTTCCGCCGCGGTCGCCCCATAATTCCGGGTGACACTCACCGTAACCGCGGCCGGAATGAGCGTGCCTTTCAGGGTTTCGATTTTAGCGAGCACCGTATCCACCACCTGCACCGCATTGGCACCCGGTCTTTTGGCCAGGGACAGGGTGACCGCAGCCTCTTCGGGTTGCCCCTTGCCCTGGCCGAAAAGGACATAGGAATCCGGTTCCTCAGGCCCGTCCATGACGGTTGCCACATCTTCAAGATAGACGGGGTGTCCCTTATGGACTCCCACCACAATCCGGCCAAGCTCAGCGGCGGAACCGAGGAAACCGCCGGTCTGGAGGAGAATTTCCCTGTCCAGGGACTGGAGAGTGCCGGAATAGCTCTGGCGATTGGCCTGCTGCAGCAGGGAGGGAAGATCACTCACCGCCAACTGCCTGGAGGCCAGACGAACCGGATCAAGAAGAACCCGGACCTGTCGGCGGGTCCCGCCGATGACCTTGGTCTC
The DNA here is from genome assembly GCA_027859235.1 of Desulfobulbaceae bacterium. Classification (GTDB taxonomy): domain Bacteria; phylum Desulfobacterota; class Desulfobulbia; order Desulfobulbales; family SURF-16; genus JAJRUT01. The sequence goes on along the minus strand of JAQIBE010000002.1, from coordinate 2,912 downwards.
GGCCACGTCGTGAATGCTTTTGACAACATCATCCACCTGGGCGGCCAACCGCCGCAGGGTGTAATGATCGTAATAAGAACTGTGCAGGGTCACCGCCAGGATCGGCACATCATCAATGGTATGGGGTTTGACCAGAGGAGGTGAAACACCCTGGGGGATCCGGTCAAAATTGGTGGCCAGCTTCTGATTGAGCCGGACAATGGCGTCCTCGAGATTCTCCCCCACAAAGAAACGGACGACCAGCAGACACTGGCCCGGCATGGAGGTTGAATAGAGATACTCCACCCCAGGCACCTCGTAGAGCATCTTTTCCATGGGGATGGAGACCCGCTCCTCAACCTCCTTTACCGTTGCCCCGGGCATGGCGACCATGATATCGATCATGGGCACCTTGATCTGGGGTTCCTCCTCCCTGGGCAGCATGACCACGGCCATGAGTCCGAGCAGAAACGAGGCGATAACCAGTACCGGGGTCAGCTTGGAATCGATAAAAAAAGAGGCGAGCCGGCCGGCAAAACCCTTTGGCGTTGTCTGGGAATGATGATCCATAAGATTACGGCTCCACCAGAACAGGCTGCCTGTCCTGCAAGTGCTCAACACCCTCAACCACCACAATTTCTCCGGAGGTCAAGCCGCTTAGGATCTCAATCCGGCCACCATGCTCCTCACCGGTACGGATCAGCCGCAGAACAGCCCTGCCATCCTCCACCACAAAGATCCGCTCCATCTGCCCGATCCGGGTCACGGCCCCAAGCGGCACCATGAGTCCGGGGGAACCGTCGCCGTAAATCCCCACCCGCGCATACTGCCCGGCCCGGACCCTGTCGGTATCCGTGAGACCAATCTTCAGCAGGAAGGTGCGGGAAGCGGAGTCTACCGCCCGCGCCATTTCAGCAACCACGCCGCTTGTCGTAAACGCGGCGGCGGGAATCATCAACGGCAGGCTGTCGCCGACCTTGATCTGCTGGGCCATGGCCTCCGGTACACCGGTCACAACCTGCAGCTGTTCATTATTTTCCAGGACGAGCAGCCCCATGCCCATCATGGCCATGTCACCGACCTTGGCTGTTTTCCGGGTGATCTGGCCTCCAAAGGGGGCCGTGATAACGGTATACGCCTGCATGGCTTTGGCCTCACCAAGCCCTGCCCGGGCGATCCGGTACTGTTCCTCAAGGGTCTTCACCGCTTCCGGGGCGGCAGCCCCCTTGGCGAGCAGACGCGCCTCTCGTTCATAATTGCGTTTTGCCTGAAAAAGATACGCCTCCGCCTGGGCCACCCTTGCCGAAATTTCGGAGGCGCTGATCTTCACAAGCAGATCCCCCTTCTCCACCTTAGAACCGAGGGTCACCGGCATTCGCTCAATGACGCCGCTCACCTTGGGTGCGATAACGGCCGCCTGCACTGCCTCGACGGTGCCCGAAATTTCAAGCATTCGGGCAAACGAACTAGTGGAGACCGTTATCACCCGCACCTTGACAACAGGGAGCTCCGGTGGAGTACCCGACTTTTCAGGTTCCCCGCTGCAACCGAACAGCAGGAGAAAGAAGGCAAGGAGAAGGAGCTGGCCATATCGTTTTTTTAACATAAGTATAATCCTGTATCAGTCCGCATTCATACTGGGCAGATCCTGCGTTGAAGGTACTGACGCCACCTGCGTAAACTGCGGCACCCCTAGGGCCCGCCGCAAATCGGCAACGGCTGTTTTTTCACTGTGCAGGGCAACCGCACGGCGCACCCTGGCCCAGGTTAGACGGTTTTCCACCCCGATCATATCCGAGGCAAGGCCAACACCCTCATGGAACCGTTCCCGGTTTATCCGGGCGCTTTCCAGGGCCTGATCCACGGTCTTCTCCGTAATCAGCAGCCGCTCCCGGGCCAGCTGCAACGCCAAATGCGCCTGCTGCACCTCAAGGCCGATGGCCAGCTCGGTCTTCCTCTTCTGCTGCCGGGCCTCAGCCAGCAGGGCACTCGCCTGGGCAACGCGGGCCGACGTCCGGTGACCGTCAAAGAGATTATACTGCAGCCGCACCCCGGCCTCCCAGGAATCCCCGCTGCTGTCCATAATATAACCCTGATCCACTCCATAGCCGGCATACCCTTCAACAGCAGGATAATCACCGCCATGGGCCTGGCGTACTCTGGCCTGCGCAGCACGGATCATGGCATCCAGCCCCATGAGCTCCGGACGCTGCGAATAATCCATATCCAGGGGGACAACCTGTTCCTCTGCATCAACCACCTCGATGACCACATCCTCCGCCTCAACACCGAGGAGAACCAGAAACACCCTCTTGGCCAGGGCCAGACCATGGCGGGCCTGGCTCAGGTTTTCCAGGGTCTGGGCATGCTGAACCTCAAGATCAAGGAGGTCGGCCCGCAGCATCAACCCTTCCGTCTCCCTGGCCCGCGCCACATCCAGTGAAGCAGCAATGGCGGCCACTCCGGCCTGGTGGGCCCGAACCAGTTCTTCGGCCTGACCGATCTGATTAAAGGCCCGTACCAGTTCAAAGGCCAGCCTCCCCTGTACGGCGGCCAGCTCCATCTGCGAAGCGGCAGTCTGGGCCTCGGCAGCGGTGAGTCCGGCCTCATTCCGCCAGCCGTTGAAAATGGTATAGGCGAGCCGGACACTGACGTTCAGGTTATCGGTCCGGCCGGGATTATTAAAGTCGATGCTCTGATCAAAGGCCCCCTGATTGAGAATATTGCCAAAGGAATACATGGGGGTGTTGGTCTGACCGTATCGGGACTGAATCGAGAGTTCGGGATAAAAGGCTGCTTTTTCCATGGCGACAGCAGCGCGGGCCGCGTCGATGCGGCTCAGGGCGACCTTGCTGTCCGGATTGTTCTTCAGTCCAAAGTGAACGGCATCCTGGACCTTCCAGACCCGGGATTCGGGCATATCATTCTGGTCC
>JAQIBE010000108.1 GCA_027859235.1 Desulfobulbaceae bacterium | reverse complement strand
TTAATGCCAAAGGTTGAGAATTTATTTGCTAAATTGTTGTCTGAGTAAATTGTACCTGTCACTCATGATGATTTTCATTCGAGTGCACCTAAAGCGACAATCTTGCTGTTTTTCTGGATATCAAAAATAAACCCAGCAATTTTTTTGCCGTGTTTGTAGTGGGTGTATTCAACTTTAATGTCAGTTGTTCTATTAATTAGATCAATCGTTGGGTTGAGCAGACGGCTTTTTAGATGGCCAATAAGAATGTATTGTTTTTTCTGAATCGACAATATGTCTCTGATGTGTGAAAGAGGTATTTCTCACGTGCTTCATCTATACAGGTAAGCGTAAAAAAATGCATAAAGCGTAAAATGATTTTCCTTCTTAAAATGACGGATATTTTCGATTTTAGGTGCGGAGAATCATCATGATAGGCCAATCAAAAACGGGACCATGTCGTCATCCAATCTAATGTCCACATAGATCACTCCATTTTCCCTGTTTAAAACGCACGAATGAATTAAATTACGCTTTAACCATCCATTTTTGTTTTTTATCTTGATGTATGATCACATCAAGGCGTCAGTGGCTTTATCTAGCCTGACAATTGCATTTTTGTCGGACTTCAACGCTGGGAAAAAATCAATTAATTGTTTGGCGTATATTCTGTAAGTATGTAGTTGTTTATCTTTTTGACGAATCATTGAAATGGCAACAGAGAGGATGCGGTGTGCATCGGGCGGCAAGGTATATGTGGCTGAAGTGAGTTCATTGCTCCTTACAAGCCTATTTGTTCAGTTGATTTTATGCACTTCTGTATATGTCATAATTTTTCTAGTTATAGGGTAATTACTCTATTGTATTGAAATATCACAGTTTTGCAAATTTTGTGATATTTTTTTAGACACCCTGAAAAGGGTGATAATTGCTCTTTAAAATGTGATAATTGTTCTGGTTTGTGTGACAATTGCCCTGAAAAGCGTGATAGTTAACGCCAGCAAGGGCTTGATGGAGGGATAAAATACATTCCTAAACGTATTAAACGCAATAAACATAAAAACGTAACTTGTACGTAATTTCTTGAAAATTAATCAATTGATAATTGGTGCTAATTTTTTAACAACAAGTGAAATAGCATCTCGGCGTTCATCTAGATAATCATATCGATCATAAATTCCCTCAACACCTTTCAATTTATGGTTCAAGCATCTTTCGGCCACATGTCCAGGAACACCCTCGCTAGAAAGCAAGCTTCTAAATGTTCGGCGTAGATCATGGATAGTGAAGTGGTCAACCTTCAGCTTATTTTCTTTAAATAATTTACCGATTGCTGCATTGAGTGTATCTAAGCTCATATGTTCGCTTTTGCTTGCTCTCCTGGTTGGGAAAATAAAATTTGAGCCATAGGCACGAACTTTCAGCTCGTTAAGCCACTCTATAACTTGCTTGGGTAAGGGTACCGTGATTGGTACCCCTGTCTTGCTACGATTTTTGGGGATATTCCAGAGCCCGTCATTGAGATCAAACTCTTCCCACCTGGCAGCAATCAATTCACCCTTGCGAACCCCTAAACATAGCAATAGCGCTGTTGCCAGGTAATTCTCTCTCTTGAATTGCGATAGGTTCTCTTTAAATGTTGTAAAAACAGACTTCAGTTCTTTGTACGACAGCGCTCGAGTGCGGCTTTTTTCAATACCGCCGGCATCGCTCATATTAAATGGCTCTGCTGGATTATGCGTAAGTAAATCTAGTTTGATGCCGTGCCTGAAAAGTTGCTTGCAATAGGTAAGTGCATCGTTGGCAATGGTCGGCCTGTCACTTTTGGCTATTTTGCTAATGATAGCCCTAATGTCACGAGGTGTTACCTTGTCAATTGATAGGTCGCCGATTAGCGGTTTGATTTCTTTAGTGTAAACTCGTTGAGGAATCTTGGGATATTTTAATCGCTTCGCGCAATCTTCAAGCCAGTCTTTAGCCAAGTCATTAACGGTGTGAAATATCCCAATTTCAGCTCGACGCCGCTCTGCTATCGGGTCAATTTTGTTGCGAATATCTTGCTTGATTTGAAGAGTGTGTGCGTGGGCGTCAGCAAGGCCTAGCGTGGGATATTGGTCGAGAGTGAGCTCTCTGCGCTTCCCATTGATTGTATATCTGACAACCCAGGTGGGGGTTCCTTCTCCACTTATCCGCAAATACAGACCATTGCCAGCAGCGTATCGACCTGGTTTGCCTGCTTTTACTAATGATTTAATTTTTTGAGAATTCATAGTAGCCATGAATTCAATTAAACATCAAAATGGTGACAGGGCAAGAGATAAATCTACGTTGCTGGTGTTTTTGTCACCACTTCTGTCACCAAATTTGTAAAACAGAGAGCATCAATGTGAAACCGTGTGAACAAGTTCAATTTGTGTAACCTGCTGTAATAAAGTCATTTTATGATAACAGGAAACGCCCTGAAACATTATTCAATGTTCTGGACCTGTTCCCGGATCTTCTCGATTTCACTCTTCAAGGCCACGGTCTTATGGGCAATGGCTGAGGATGATATCTTTGATGCCAAGGTGTTAATTTCACGGAGGAACTCTTGCAGGAGGAAGTCGAGGCGTCTGCCAACGGGTTCAGCAAGGTCGAGAAATGCTTGAAATTGATCAATATGGGAGTGCAGCCGAACCACCTCTTCCGTGACATCGGCCTTGTCGGTCAGGATGACAACCTCCTGGGCCAGTCGCATGGGGTCAAGGTCGACACCGCTTAATAGTTTGCTGATCTTTTCCTCGAGACCACTTTTCCGTAGTTCCAGAAGTTCAGGCAGGGCCGTGTTAATCTCTTGAATAACCTGGGCAAACTCCTGCAGACGCTGGCTGAGGTCTCTTTTAAGATGACCACCTTCATCTTCACGCATGGAGGTGGATTCCAGGAGCGCGGCTGTTATGGCAGGCTGCAGGTCGGTCCATATTGCCTGCAGATCCTGTTCCTGTTTCTCTGCCGAGATGACCTGGGGAAAGGTTGCCACGAGACGCAGCAGTTCTGCGTCACGGGTTTCAGTCCCAAGGTCAGTGGCTAAGGCTTGCAAACAGGTATGATATTCACGGCTGAGGTCCTGGTCCACAACAAGTTTTGTGGCACCACTCTTACTGCCCGTGTTGGTGATAACCACATCAACATGGGCCCGGCTGAAGGAGGTGCTGACCAGTTTTTTAATCTGATCTTCCAGGGGGTTGAGGATGTGGGCTGCCTTTACCTTGATATCACAAAAACGGTGATTCACGGATTTGATTTCCACAGACCAAGTCCCTGTTTCACCATTGTTATCGCCGCGGCCAAAGCCGGTCATGGAACGGGGGAAACTCATTGTAATGCCTCCAGTATCTCTTCTTTGCTTGCCGTGGCAGTTCCTACCTTGCCGACAACAATACCTGCCGCATAATTGGCAAGGGTCGCCGCCTCTTTATGGCTCAGTCCCACAGCCAGCCCCATGGCCAGCGTCGCAATAACCGTGTCACCTGCGCCTGTCACATCGTACACCTCACGGGCTACGGTGGGAATACAGAAGAGCTGTTCATCTTCAGTGAGCAGGGCCATGCCCTCTTCACCCCTGGTGATGAGAACGGCCTCACTCTCAAGCTCTTGTTTGAGTTTGGAGGCTGCCGTGAGTAACGATTCGGAGTCGGTAATCTCCATGCCGCTCATCATCTTTGTTTCAAGACTGTTCGGCGTGATGATCGTCGCTCCTTTAAAGAACTCAGGGTGACCTGGCTTAGGATCGACAATCATGGGGATGTTATGTTTCTTGAGCAGGGGCCGGAGGTGATCCATCAACGGCTTACAGATGACACCCTTGTTGTAATCTGAAACGACCACGGCGTGGTATTCCTGAATATTTTTATCAAGAAAATCACACATCCCCTTCAAGGTGTCGTCAGTGAGGGGTAATACCTGCTCCCGGTCAAAACGCACGATCTGTTGATTCTGGGCAATAACCCGGGTTTTCTTGGTGGTGGGCCGGTCCCCGCTCTTGAACACTCCAGTGGTGGGGGAGTTTACCTCCTCAAGGAGGGAGAGGAACTGCTCGCCCATAAAGTCTGTGCCGATGACACCGCAAATTGTTCCCCGTGCCCCAAGGCCATAGAGGTTATGCAGGACATTGGCGGAACCGCCCAGGTGGAGCGTCTCGGTTTTAACATTGACCACAGGCACAGGCGCTTCCGGTGATATACGGCTCACAGAACCGTAGACGAAATGATCGACAATGATATCACCAATGACGAGGATATTGGCATTTTTAAATTGATCCAGCCCAGCAATGAGTTTTTGATGGTCAATGGATACGAGATGTTGATTCATAGGATAGTTTGGTGATGTTTTTTTAATACAGCTAAAGGAAAGAGATGACTCAGGGTTACTGAAATTGCTGAAATTGTGAGGATGCTATATCAATAATACGCCTGATAAGCAAACTTCTTTCTTCATCATTAAACTGTTTTTGCCCAACTTCCAAGCAGGATGTCAGCCCTGAACGGTTTTGTGGTTGCCATCTGACCTGAAACCGTGGGTTGGGAGCACCTTTAAAGCAGATTATTGTCGGTGTGTCAGAGGCTGCGGCAATATGACCGCTGCAGGAATCGTAGCCAATAAAGAGATCCGCATTTTTAATGTGGCTGGCCAAGGTAGCAATGGAACCTTGTATCCGGATAAAGGAATCTTGCATGTCGTGGCGGGTTTCCTGCTCATGGACATAAGATTCGATTGCTTTGGCCTGTTTTACCTCATTGGCGCCTTTGCCTGAGTCAAGGATAACCCTTGTTCTGCCGAGACGAATGAGGGCAAGGGTTAACTCCTGTTCAAACTGCAGGGATATCCGTTTCTCCAGATCATTGCCAACGCCAAAATTAATGGCAATGGTAAATGTCCGGTTGGCTTTAAGGGGAGGTCCGGTCGGGCTGTCGTAGGCTGGATAGGTAAATGCTGTTTCACCTAAAACAACATCAAGCCACGAATTCGTGATTGCTGAAAGGGAACACTCTGTCGCCTGATCAAGGCGTGACGGCAGTATCCTGGTGGACTCTTCAGGGGCCAGAGGCAGAAGGCCCAGTTGACTGAGCCGGGTGTCCGGATCAATGAACAGGAATTCATCATTGTTCAAGCTGCTGTGCTCTGCATCGATCATTTTCTTTAATTTATGCCACTGGCCCATGCGCGAGTAATTTGGTTTATCACGATTAAAGTCAAAGAGACGATGGCAGAGAAAAGGTTGGTTGAACAATTCACTGAGGTGGTCTGGGCCGATAAGGGTAATGGGTATGTCTGGGAAAAAATTATGCAGTCGTTGAATAATAATAGATGTAATGGCGAGGTCTGCACCAACCGTAACTCGTGATAAGAGGGTAATTTTCCGGACCTGGTTTTTATGTCTGGCGGAGAGAGCCGCGTTGCTGTGAATACGTTCAAGGCGGGCAATGAGGTGCACAGCGCTCTGCAGACCTTCATTGTCAAGAATCTGTCGGGATTCATCAGCAATAAGGGTAGCTGATTGCTGAATAAGAGCAGCTAAAATAAGATTAACAACATGGAAACCCTGGGTTGAAAAATCATCACAGAGGGGAATAATGATCTTTTGATATAAACTCCTGTCTGCCTGGGCGGCGAGGATCTTATTGGTATCGAGACACATGGCGCCCAGGAGTTTTATGGCGGCAAGGTTTGGTGCTTTCTTCTTGGCCTCCTGGGCCATGAAGATTTCAGCAATATGGGTGGGTAACGGGTTTATAGCTGTCAGAATCGGCCTCTTATCGGGTTGGAAAACCTTGACTAATCCAGTTGATCATCCCCCCTTCGAGGATGTCGGTGGAAATGTATCCCCGGGTATGCAGATAGCGGGCACAGATGGGTGATTGTTGGCCAGCATGGTCAATAATGATAATGGTCCGGTCACATGGGAGTTCATCCGCTCGCTCCATGAGATCGTCCAGGGGGATTTTTACTGCGCCGGCAATATTGCCCATGAGGCTCACTTCTTTACC
>JAQIBE010000107.1 GCA_027859235.1 Desulfobulbaceae bacterium | reverse complement strand
ATTAAGCGCTGTCAATAAAGACATTCAAGAGAAAAGGTAGAGCAGTTTATGGTAGTTGGAAAACAAAGGACAGCATTGCTGGCCGGATTTATTGGTAATGTTGTTGAGTGGTACGACTTCGCACTGTACGGATACATGGCGGGAATTATTGCCGGCCTGTTTTTCCCGGAGCAAAGCAAAACGGCAGGTTTGATTGCAACCTACGGTATTTTTGCCGCAGGTTTTTTAATGCGTCCTCTCGGCTCGGCAGTCTTTGGCTGGTTAGGTGATACGATTGGCCGCAGTCGAACTATGATGATTTCCGTCAGCATGATGGTGGTGCCAACCGTTTTTCTCGGCATCTTACCAACGCATGAAACCATTGGCGTCTGGGCGCCGGTGCTGCTGGTGATGATCCGCCTCGTTCAAGGCCTTTCCGTCGGCGGTGAATTCAGCAGCTCGGTTACCTATCTGGTAGAAACCGCTGAGGATGGCCGACGTGGCTACGCGGGGAGTTGGGCCAACACCGGTAGTATGGTTGGTATGTTGCTGGGTGCCGGAGCTGCTGCTTCGTTAACCGGACTGCTTTCAGCTGACGAGGTAACTTCCTGGGGCTGGCGCATTCCCTTCTTGCTGGGCGGAGTCATTGGTGGTGTAGCAATCTTTCTTCGCCGCAAGCTGCCGCAATCGCAGCATTTCAAGCGTCACCATCGTGAGCGCCCGGAGACGTCTCCGCTGATTCAGGCGTTCACCACCAACCGTTTGGAAATGATTCAGGCCTTTCTTTTTGCGTCCGCCTATGGCGTGCTGTTTTACATTCCGTTGGTTTATATGCCCGAATGGCTGCATGACCAGACAGGCATGGCGAGACACCTGGCATTGCAAATCAATACCGGCGGGACTGCGCTGTTACTGCTACTTATCCCCGTATCGGGGTGGCTCGGTGACCGCTTGATTCGACGGACCTACTTTATCGCAGCAGCCATGCTCTGTTTGGCATTGTTAGCCTTTCCCCTGTACACATGGCTGTTGGGGGATGGCATGTGGGGGGCGATCATTGTCCAGGGTACAATGGTGGTTATTCTGGCGGTACCGCTGGGGTCAGCTCCGGCCATGTTTGTTGAACTGTTCCCGGCAGCCGACCGTTTGTCTGGTTATTCGATCTCTTATAATTTGGGTTTGGGAGTAATTGGGGGTGCCACCCCGATGTTCGCCACCTGGCTGATTCATGTCTCCGGATTTACCATTGCACCGGCCGGGATGCTCATGGGGGCATCTCTCCTGGCATTTACGGTGATGTTGTGGATGAAGGATCGCAGTCGTGAGCCGTTGCAGTAATTTGGATAAAGAGAGAATGCTGAAGCGCTGGGATGGTCATTTACAAGACGGTTTAGAACTGCTAGTCTCAACGCGGGTAATGCCGGCAGCAGACTAACAACAGCATGCCGCCTCAAATCATGGGGCCGTAATTCAATGCTTACCAGTTGGCCTGCTTTCTTGACCAGCGACCAGGCTGCCACATAAGATATTGGGAATATTCGCTCGTGGAACCCTGCATCATTGGCTTGCACGTAGTCGTTTAACCTTACCAGCAGTTTTCGTGGAACATAAACTGTCTCCTCTGTTCGGCCACTTTTGGGGTTTTGAATAGCAAGAGTTCTTTCTTGAATGTCGGATGACACGAGGCTCAAAACCTCGCCGATTCTCATCCCACCCCTCGCCATAAGTTCCAACATCAGTCGATTTCGCGTGTTCGTTGTCCGGAAGATAATTTCATCAACCGTCTCCTTGGCAACGATATGCCATTGAATTGCCTGAGGACGCTTGAAGAGCTTTTTGATTACAGATGTATTGCAGGGGTTGGTCAGTGCAGGCAGGGCCGTATTAATGCTGAAGTTGTAGGCGGTCTTGAAGTACGAAGAAATGGTTTTCTTGTGGACATTCAGGCCAATGTAGTTAAAGTTTCACTTGGAGTCGCAGTTGTCATATGCACGCGGCAATGATTTTTCTGGCAATCTGTTCACCCTTTAACCTCGCGTTTTTACTTAAAACATGATCTTCCGTGGCCGTTTTATCATTCTTGCTTTCATGCTCATTAGCCAACTGGCTAGCCCTCCTCTCACTATGGCGGTCGCTGATTCTGTGGCCCCTGTGGAGATCCAGGTGTATCTGCGGACAATGATTGAGAAGGAAGCGGGGAACCGGCAGTTCATCTGCCGGGGCCGGGCGATATGCACTGGACCGATGATTCCTCTTTTTTATGAGAGACGCGCCTTTCAGCCGTGCTGGAGCCGTGATGGTCGGCTGAACGTCCATGCCGGTGAGCTTGTCAGCGCCCTCGGTAATGCCGATGCCGAAGGATTGCGACCGGACGATTATCACCTCTTTAGTATCAGGTTCCTCCTGAGCAAGCTTGACCAGCTTCAGGATGAGGGAAAGTTCCTTACGCCGGGAGAGATGGTTGACCTCGACCTGCTCCTTACCGATGCATTTTTTCTGTACGGTTCTCATTTGCTCAAGGGCCGGATCAACCCTGAAACCATTGATGAGCAATGGATTCCTGGTGATTATACGGCCGATATTGCCGAAATTCTCGAGCAGGCTCTCGTCACCTCGCAAGGGGTGACCAGCGCTCTCCAAAGGCTACGGCCGCCCCACGACGGCTACAGCAGGATGATCGCGGCCCTGGCCAACTTGGGTGATATCGCCGGCAGGGGTGGCTGGCCGGTTGTTGGAACCGGTTTTAACCTGCAAAGGGGAATGCGCCACCGGGGGGTTTATGCCTTACGGCAGCGCCTCATGCTTTCCGGGGATTATGCTTCTTCAGTGGTAGCCAGTGAAAATCTTTATGATGAAAAACTGGCTGACGCTGTCCTCCGCTTTCAGCAGCGGCACGGCCTGGATGTTGACGGTATCGTCGGTCAGCAGACCCTGGCCGCTCTGAATGTCCCGGTTGAAAGCCGTATCCGGCAAATAAAGACGAATATGGAGCGCTGGCGTTGGCTTCCGCATGATCTTGGCCAGCGCTATATCCTGGTCAATATCGCCGATTTCAGTCTCAAGGTTATCGACAATTCGCAAGAGGTTCTGGAGGCGCGGGTTGTGGTGGGCAAGCCCCAACGAAGTACGCCAGTTTTCAGCGACAGCGTCGAATATCTGGTTTTTAACCCATACTGGTATGTTCCTGAAACCATCATCATTGAAGATGTGGCGCCGAACATGATAGCAAACCCTGATTATTTAGCGGGGAAGGGGATAAAAGTTTTTGCGGCGGGAAGTAATGAGGCGCAGGAGCTTGACGACCCGGCCACGCTTGACTGGGCTGGGGTCAGTAAGGGGAATCAGCCCTATAGGCTGCGGCAGGAGCCGGGTCCTTTAAATGCCCTTGGCCGGGTCAAGATCATGTTCCCCAATAAATTTTCCATTTACCTGCATGACACGCCCAGTCAGGAGTTGTTCCAGAAGTCAGCCCGTCACTTCAGCTCGGGCTGTATCCGGGTGGAACATCCTCTTGAGCTCGTCTCCTATCTGTTGGGAAATGATCCCCGCTGGAGTCGGGAGAATATCAGCGCCAGTATGGCAAGCGGGGTGCGCCAGGTCGTTTTCTTACCGGAACAGATGCCAATTCACATTCTCTACTGGACGGCATGGGCTGACGAGGAGGGGAGACTACATTTCAGGAACGACATCTATGATCGGGATAAACTGCTATCGACAGCGCTCGACGGCATGATTTAACCGGAGTAGAAAAGATCACCAGAAGCGGACGCGGCCGGTGTCTATATGAACGAAGTTTGACTGTGCATAGTAGCCCACTCCTCCAGATTGCATGGTCATGGCCACTTGTCTCAATGTCCCTAAATCGCAGCCAGGAATGCGGATGTCGATGGCCTTGCCGTCCATATGCAGGCTATGTTTGGCAACGTCACTGCTTTTTTTGGTAAGTGAGAGGTTGGTTGCCGGGGAGCGGTAACCTGAGATGATATGGATCTGGGCACCTGGTTTTATTTTAGTGGTAATGGCATGCAGGAGGTTAAGGAGGTGAGGATCGATGGTCTTTACTTCCCCGGTGCGAAAATCCCGTAAAATATGGTTTATTTCGAGCAGCGCCGCGCTGGTGTATTCACCTTCAGTACAGTACTCAGCGATGAGTTTTTCCCCGGTATGGGTGTTGAAGAGTGAAATTTCTCGGCTGGGCAAGAGCATTTGGCTGGCTCTGGCCGCCAGGGGATGCCTAAAGAGACTGGTAATGGTGGCAAAGGCGCCCAGTTTAAGAAGGCGACGCCGATCAACCTGGCGGCGCTCGTCTGTAGAGCGCTCTGCTTGTCGGCGCTCGCTATGGCGGCGTACGGCGCTTTTCCGATCATAAAACATCACGTTTTTACCCACTTTGGCCACTGGCCTTGTTAATTACACAAATCAAAGCGTACATTATACGACCTAATTGCAGAAAGTCAATGAGGTAACTGCTCGTAAAAGTGATGAAAATGGCCTGTGGGGCTGAGTATATACGGAAAGGGGGCAGGTCGTGAAAATCGTTTTTAACGATTACTCTTAGCTATTAATATTGCCACATTTAATCTCATGAATTTTTCAAGTCACCCAGGTTAATCTTCCTACTGTGAATCTCAGGTTTGGCTTAGCTCAGGTAAGATATAGAGATAATCGGGAAGAATCTTAACGTGTGATGCTGGGGTGTTAGTTAATATAGACAAGTATAATGTCAAACAGACTAGGGAGCAATTCGTGTGTCCCTGGTTCGATTCCTGGTCCCACCACCAAGACATTAAAGGCCTTACAGCGTTTTCGCTGTAAGGCCTTTTTTCGTTTCTGGTCGTCCTCTGGTCTGCGGGATATTTTTTACTATTTTGTCCTGTCGTTAATCGCCCCATTTCTGGGCATTTTTCTTCATGGTAAGGCGCGGCCAGCTGTCTCATTTTTAGGCACTCTTGCCAGTCTTACCTTGGCCACGAATAAAAATGTATAAAAAAATATCTTATAAAATCAATATGTTGATAGAAATATCACCATGGGAAAATCTCCGCGGCACAATCGATGCAATTTTACTAAGCAAACATCAACTCATTGCCAAAGGAGAAACGCTATGAACACCACAAAAAGAAATATCGCAGTTTTCAGTGCAGCCCTTGCACTCCTCACCTTTACCTCAGCCGGTACGGTCAGCGCCCAAGAGGCCAAAGAGCCTGTTGTCTCTCCCCAGACAGCAGTGAAAACCTCAACCACGGCCAACAAGAATTTCCACAATCGGCGTGGATACTATGACCGTTTCAATGATGTCTGGGTCTATGTTGCCAGATAGCTCCGAGGTCGCAGGTTCAGAGTTATCACCAGTCATATGTTAATTTATCTTCAAAGGAGAAACACCATGAATACCACAAAAAGAAATATCGCAGTTTTCAGTGCCGCCCTTGCCGCCCTCACCTTTACCTCAGCCGGTACGGTCAGCGCCCAAGAGGCCAAAGAGCCTGTTGTCAGTAACAAGACAGTAGTGAAAACCTCAACCACGGCCAATAAAAATTTCCACAATCGGCGTGGGTACTATGACCGTTTCAATGATGTCTGGGTCTATGTTGCCAAATAGCTCCGAGGTCGCAGGTTCAGAGTTATCACCAGTCATATGCTAATTTATCTTCAAAGGAGAAACACCATGAATACCACAAAAAGAAATATCGCAGTTTTCAGCGCCGCCCTTGCCGCCCTCACCTTTACCTCTGTCGGTACGGTCAGCGCCCAAGAGGCCAAAGAACCTGTTGTCAGTAACAAGACAGCAGTGAAAACCTCAACCACGGCCAACAAGAATTTCCACAATCGGCGTGGGTACTATGACCGTTTCAATGATGTCTGGGTCTATGTTGCCAGATAATCACGAACGCATCATGCAGGAGAGATCCTTTGAAGCGAGCCTGGCAGGTGGCAGGGGCGCATTCAAGGGATCTTTTTTTTGTCATGGTGCCAGAACTGTCTTTTTTGCCATGATTCAGCTATGATGGCGGAGAAGGGAAGGCGTATCCGGTAATTTTGCAGGCATCGTGTCCTCTTCATAAAATTCCACCACCGGTCGATTTTAACATGCAGCGTATGAACAGGAGCTCCATTCGATGATTCCCAGTGCAAACCAGGCCTTTAAAATGTCCAGAATCGCCCTGTCCATTGTGGTGGCAAGCATCCTGCTGGCTGTCCTCGTCCTGATCATGACCACCAGCAGCTTGCGTCGGGAACAAGCAATGATGGAGAGGTTCCTCCTCAATGAGGGGCTGACCCTGATTCGCAGTTTTGAGGCCGGTGCCCGCACCTCAATGATGCATTACATGCGTGGTGATTCCCCCCTGACCACGCTGGTGAACGAAACAACCAAGACAGAGGCCGTGGCCTACATCCATATTGTTGACGAACAAGGGCATCTGGTGGCGGCGGCAGGGCAATGGCCTCAAGCGGAGGATCGCCCTGGAGTCCGCCAGGTTCTGGCCGGGGAAAATCCGCTGACCACCCTCATCTCCTCAGCGGAGGTCTTCGAGATTGCCAGCGTCTTTATGCCCCTTGCAGATCTCTCTCCGCAGATGCAGATGAGGCATCAGCGTTGGCAGCAGCGAAACGGCGTGAGTTCGCAGCAGCTTGTTGCCGGGGAGGAATCCCGCCGCCAGGTCATCTTTATCGGCTTGCGCACCTCGGAGTTTGCTCAGGCCCGCGAACATGGCGTCAAGCATAGCTGGATTATGGCCGGCATCCTGTTTCTTCTCGGTGGTGCCGGGTTTTACTTTCTTTTTCTCTATCAGGGTATCCGGGTCAGCCGTTCAACCCTGGCCAATATGGAGCTCTACACCGAGAATGTCATTAAGAGTATGCCAGCCGGTCTCATCACCCTTGACCAGCGGGCCCGGATCGTCTCCTGCAACGCCAAGGCGGAAGAACTGGCCGGTAAACCATTTGCATCCCTGGTGAACAAGAGGATAGCGGAGGTGTTTCCCCACTGGCCCAGCGATCTTCTGGATCATGACCAGCCATTGCTGGAGGCCCCCCTTGACTGTCCCCAGGGGAATGGCGAACCGATACCGGTGAAGGTGAGCGGCTCCAGGCTCCAGGACCAGGAGGGCATGGAGCTGGGAACGGTACTGATCTTGCGTGATATCCGCGAGATCCGAGCCCTGGAAAGGCAGGTCGAGCGCTCCCGTCGTTTAGCGGCCCTGGGCCAAATGGCAGCCGGTATTGCCCATGAGATCAGAAATCCCCTGAGCACCCTGCGCGGCTTTGCCCAGTATTTCAGCAAGCAATTTCGTGATGATGAAAGTGGCCGGGAGTATGCCGACCTGATGATCGGCGAGGTTGATCGTCTCAACCACATCATCTCCGCCCTCTTACAATTTGCCCGGCCCCGTGATCCCGATTTTCAGGAAATTGACCCCTGCACCCTGCTGGCCAAGGCAGCTCAGCTTTTAGAGCAGGATTTCGCCGGACGGCAGCAGACCTTGCAGCTGGAATGTGAAAAGAATCTAACCATGCAGGCGGACCCGGATCTGCTCCTTCAGGTACTCATCAACCTGTTGCAAAACAGCATGGCGGTCACCCTGGCAGATGGCTGCATAGAACTGGGGGGTTGCCGGGAAGAGGGTGGGGTACGGATCTGGGTGCAGGATACCGGCACCGGCATGAGCGAAGAAGAGATGGAAAAGATGTTTGACCCCTTCTTTACCACCCAAAAGAGCGGCACCGGCCTGGGCCTGGCCGTCAGTCACCAGATTATCGAACAGCACCATGGCCGTTTTGAGGTGGTGTCCGCCCCGGCCAGGGGCACCCGTATTGATATTTTGTTTCCTCCAGACACACAAAGAGGCAGTATATGACAGCACCAAACGCCATAACAATCCTCCTTGCCGATGACGACAAGGCCCATCGCACCATGCTGAAGGCAAACCTCTCCGGAGCAGCATTCAACATCCTGGAGGTGGATGATGGCGATCAGGTTCTTGCCACCCTGGCAGACCATGACATTGACCTGATCCTCCTTGATCTGAAGATGGAGCGCATGGACGGCCTGGCCACCTTATCCGCCCTGGATGCGGCAGGCGTCCGGGTGCCGGTCATAGTCATCACCGCCTTTTCCTCGGTGGAATCTGCCGTGGTGGCCATGAAACGGGGGGCCTTCGACTATGTCACCAAACCCATTGATATGGATGAGCTGCAACTCATTATTGCCAGGGCCCTCCATGTGGAAAAATTAGAGCAGGAAAATATCCACCTCAAGGAAAGGCTTCTGGAGAATTTTTCCTTTGCCAATATCATTGGTTCAAGCAAGGTCATGCAGGAAATGTTTGCCACCCTAAGCATGGTGGCGCCCACGGATGCCACTGTGCTTATCGGTGGTGAGTCCGGCACCGGCAAGGAGCTGATTGCCAATGCCCTCCACCAGACGAGTTCAAGAAAGGATGGGCCATTCATCAAGGTCAACTGCGCCGCCCTCCATGAAAATTTACTGGAAAGCGAACTCTTTGGCCATGAAAAGGGCGCCTTTACCGGAGCCACAGAGCAGCGCAAGGGTCGCTTTGAACTGGCCCACCGCGGCACCCTGTTTTTAGATGAGATCGGCGACATGACCGTGCCCACCCAGGCCAAGATCCTCCGGGTTTTGCAGGAAGGGGAGATTGAGCGACTGGGTGGCAGCAAGACGATCAAGGTTGATGTCCGTCTGGTGGCGGCCAGCCACAGGGACCTGGAGGCCATGGTGGAGCAGGGAGAATTCCGGCAGGATCTCTTTTTCCGGCTCAGCGTGGTGCCCATTATCCTGCCGCCCCTGCGTGAGCGCGGCAGCGATATCCCTGAGCTGGCCCGCTATTTCCTGAAACGCTACGCCCAGAAAAACAAAAAAGATATCCGCACCATCCATCCCCAGGCCCTCAATCTCCTCATGCACCATGACTGGCCCGGCAATATCCGGGAGTTGGAAAACTGCATGGAGCGCGCCGTCATCCTCTGCCAGGGCGAACAGATCACCCCGGCGGAACTCCCACCCCAGCTTACCCCCCATGGCCAAAATCCGGCCGACAGCACTCTGCCCGCCACCACCAGCGGCCTCACTCTGCGGGATATGGAACGGGAAATGATCCGGGTTACCCTTGAGGAAACAGCCGGCAATAAGTCCCAGGCGGCCAAGAACCTTGGCATTGCCCGCCAGACCCTGCTCAATAAGATTAAGGAATACGGGCTTGAATAAATTCTTGGAGAGGCTGTCTCATTTTTAGACAGCACAACCCCCATCTTCCTCTCCATACGTGTCTCATTTTTAGACAGTCTGTCCGCTCCACTCTGGAGCGGACCTGCTGTAATTTATTTTTTTATGTCATTAATTCAGGTAGTTATATGGTAATAACCCGCGCCCTCTGCTGTTTGGCACGCCATCTGCAGTATCTTCTGTATAACATGAACAATAACAGGAGGTATTCATGAAAGCATTCTTTGTAATCACACTTATCCTGGGCCTGGCATTTATTGTCAGTGGGTGCGGCCGTTATTATGGAGGCCATGGGGGCGGTCATATGTGGGGCGAGACAACCTCATTGCCACATCAGGGCACCCCTCTTAATTTTTACCATTAAGGTGAACTGATGAGCTGTGAATGGGGGTGGCCCGGCACACATTATCTGGCATCAAGCGTTTTCGGCCTCGGGCTTCTGGTTCTTGTCGCAATCGTGTTGCTGATCTTCTCAAGAAGAAAGCAGTTGTCACCGCGAACCATATGCTGTTCGGCCTGCAAAGGTGCCATTGAACCTGCTTACTTCCGTTGTCCCCACTGTGGCAATACCCTTAAGGGACATTGCCCGAACTGCTCGCGAATTGTCGAAAGCAGTTGGCGTTACTGCCCGGATTGCCGGGCCGAACAGAAATAAACAACAAGCATACATAAGGAGTATCTGAGTCATGATGAATTTTTCAGGTCATTACAACAACTGGTTATGCGGGTCCGGGGCCTTTTCCCACGGCCCCTTTGGCATCATTCTCGCCCTGCTTTTTTGGGGGCTTGTCATCTACCTTCTGGTCAGAGTTTTTCAGGCCATCTTCCGCTCCACTGGTTCCGACGACCTCGATATCCTCAAGAAACGTTATGCCAAGGGAGAAATCAGCGAAGAAGAGTTCAAACGAATGAAGGCGGATCTGGAATAAAACGATCCGGGGAGGCTAACCATGAAGACGACAACATGATGGGTAAATTTGAGGTGATAACGTGACCTTGCCGGGGAAATATCTTGACTTTCACCCGCATGTTCTGCGTAAAATGAAGCTTACACATTGGAACCAGTATCAATCAGCCATCCGCTGAAAACTGCCGGATGGTTATAACAAACATTCTTCATAAGGAGTTTATCGAAATGAAAAAGACAATCTTAGCAACAGTTCTCGCACTCGGCATGGCAACAGGCACCGTCATGGCCCAGGACCACATGAACAGGACCGATTACCAGGATATGCAACCTGGTCAAGGTATGATGATGAACGGCCAGGACTATGGTACGATGATGAATGATGGTGGCAGGGGCCAAGGCAGGATGGACGGCTACGGTACGATGATGAACGGCCGTGGCATGGGACCGGGTATGATGGGCGGCCACGGCATGATGATGCAAGGCCGCGCAGGATGCATGAACATGATGGGTCAAGGCATGGGCCAGGGCATGATGGGCGGCGGTATGATGTACAATATGTCTGCCGACAATCAGCAGAAATTCATGAATGACACCAAGGAGATGCGCCAGAAAATGCATACGATGCGTTTTGAGTACATGGAGGCCATGCGCAACCCCAAAACCACCCTCAAAGATCTCGGCGACATGGAGCAGAATATGCTTGATATGCGTAAGGATATGCTGAAAAAGGCAGAGAAATATCAAGGGATGAGAAAGTAAGTAAAGAGGGGGAAGACGTCTAGAAGCACGTATTTCTCCACGTTTATCTATCAGAAGTATCCCCAATGGGGACGATGCTGATCTTGGTACTACCAGTGAAGCCGTCCCCTTTTTTATAAAAAGCAACCAAACCCTTGACTCTTGACCATGGTCCAATGTTTAGATTGTAACTATACCAAAGTAACTTTTGGCACAGGAGTTTCGTCATGCAGGGAATGACCAGAGATTAACTGGCCAAAAAAGTGGGGGGAATGAGCATTGACACAATGCGTTTTTACGAGCTCCTGGTCTTATTGCCGATCCGGCCCGCACCCCAGCAAACTACCGCATCTATCCTGAAGAGGATATTGCCCGCCTGACCCTTATTAAAAAGGCCAAGGAGCTTGGTTTTTCCTAAACGAAATTCATAAACTGCTCAACCTGCAGGATGACCCCGGGGCATCCATGGCCGAAGTCAAAGAGTGGACGGAAGCAGAGATCAACGAAATCCGTTGGCGGATCGCTGATCTTTCCCGCATACTTGCGGGCCTGGAGCATCTAGCCAAGACCTGTTACGGCGAGGGTCCGGTGAATGAGTGCCCCATCCTAGAGGCCTTGGCCGGTGACCCGCACGAGACTGAAAATCAGCACCACAAAGGAGGAGTGTCATGACCCCTGGAACTATTTTTTGGATATTGGTTGCCGGCCTGGTTGTTTACCTGATGATGAAGAGGGGCTCCGGTTGTTGCGGCGGCCACGGAGATCATCAGGAGCACCCGTCAGAGGGAGGCAGCCACGACAGCGCATCTGATGAGCATCAACATGCTGAACACGCTAAGCACACCGACCAAGGGGCAGACAAAGACCCGGTCTGCGGTATGGGTGTCAGCGATGGTGCGGCCAGCAGTGATTTTGCTGGCAAAACCTACAGGTTCTGCTCCGACAGCTGCAAGGAATCCTTTGACCAGGATCCTGGTAAATATGTCGGTGGCTGAATAATACTCAGGCAGTACAGGCTTTTTCATTCAGCCATGGGAGGTGAATATCTTGAAACATGCACACCATCACGAACATAGCCACGCTGACGGGGAGACAAAGAAATTTGTTGATCCGGTCTGCGGCATGAGCACAGAAGATGAAGCGGCCTTTAGCGCTTATGAACATAACGGCACAACCCATTATTTCTGCAGCGATCATTGCCTGGCTAAATTCAAGGAGAATCCCGGTGATTATGGAGCCGGGGAGGGCAAGAATGCCGGCCACGACCACGGGGGAAAGACTCCAGACGCCCCCTCCGCCGACACCCAGGCAACAGCCCAGACCTACACCTGCTCCATGCATCCTGAGGTGGAGCAGCAGGGGCCGGGGGACTGCCCCAAATGCGGCATGGCCCTGGAGCCCTTACATGCTCAGGCGCCGTCCAGCAAAACGCAGTACACCTGTCCCATGCATCCGGAAATCATCCAGGATGAATCGGGAAGCTGCCCCAAATGCGGTATGGCCCTCGAAGCACAAACAATCTCCCTGGAGGCTGAGGAGGATAATTCCGAATATAATTACATGTGGAAACGCTTTGTCTTTGGGGCCATCCTCACCGTGCCCTTGGTTCTCATTGCCATGCGCGACATGCTGCCCGGCGGTCATCTCATTGACAACCTGGCCCCGGCCCGGATTCTGGGCTGGGTGGAGCTTGTCCTGGCCACTCCGGTGGTGCTCTGGGCAGGCTGGCCCTTTTACGTGAGGGGTGTGAAATCGATCATTAATAAGAGCCTGAACATGTTTACCCTGATCGGTCTTGGGGTGTCGGTGGCCTATACCTACAGCCTTGTTGCCGTGTTTTTACCTGGTATCTTTCCTGTCACCATGCGCGGCCCTGATGGGGCGGTGGCTGTCTATTTTGAGGCGGCGGCCATGATTGTTGTCCTGATTCTTCTTGGCCAGGTCATGGAGATTCGGGCCCGCAGCCAGACAGGGGCAGCCATTAAGGCCTTGCTGGGCCTGGCTCCGAAGACTGCCCGCAAGATCAATGATGATGGTACGGAAGAGGATATTCCCCTTGAGCATGTCATGACCGGAGATGTTCTCCGGGTCAGGCCGGGAGAAAAGGTGCCGGTGGATGGCGAGGTGGTTTCCGGCACCAGCTCGGTGGACGAGTCGATGATTTCCGGTGAACCGATCCCAGTTAAGAAACAGGCTGGCGACAAGGTTATTGGTGTTACGGTGAACAGCACCGGCGCCTTGACCATCCGGGCTGAAAAGGTGGGCAGCGATACCTTGCTGGCCCGCATTGTCCAGATGGTTGCCGAGGCTCAGCGTAGCCGTGCACCGATCCAGAAATTGGCCGATATTGTTGCCGGTTATTTTGTGCCGGTGGTCATTGGTATTGCCCTGCTTGCTTTTGTGATTTGGTTTTTTGTCGGCCCTGAGCCCCGGCTTGCCTTTGCGCTGATTGCCGCCGTTTCGGTGCTGATTATCGCCTGTCCCTGCGCCCTTGGCCTGGCAACCCCCATGTCCATCATGGTGTCAACCGGCAAAGGGGCAACCATGGGTGTGCTCTTTCGAAATGCCGAGGCCATTGAGACCATGCGTAAAATCGACACCCTGCTGGTGGATAAGACCGGTACCCTGACCCTGGGAAAACCGAAACTCACCGGTGTTGTCTCTGCCTCCGGCATGGAGGAAGAGACTCTGCTCATGTTTGCGGCAAGTCTGGAAAAATCAAGCGAGCACCCCCTGGCAGCGGCCATTGTCGCAGGCGCTGAGGAGAGGGAAGTTAAAATCCTCACCCCGGATGATTTTGATTCCGTAACCGGCAAAGGCGTTGGTGGTACGGTTGATGGCACTCCTGTCTTGCTTGGCAATCTCAAGCTCATGGATGATGCGGGTGTTGACACAGGCGAACTTGCCCACCGTGCCGAGGAAATGCGCCAAGAGGCTCAGACCGTGATGTTTGTGGCGGCAAACGGTAAACTTGCCGGCATCCTGGCCGTCTCTGACCCCATCAAAGAATCAACTCCGGCAGCCATCAAGGCCCTGCACGATGAAGGGTTGACCGTGGTAATGGTCACCGGCGACAACCGTGCCACCGCCGAGGCAGTGGCACGGAAACTCGATATTGATGAGGTGGTGGCCGAGGTACTTCCTGATGAAAAGGCCGCTGTTGTAAAACGGTTTCAGGATGCAGGGAAAATGGTTGCCATGGCAGGTGACGGCATTAATGATGCCCCGGCCTTGGCCCTGGCCCAGGTGGGAATCGCCATGGGTACCGGAACCGATGTGGCCATGGAAAGCGCTGGCGTCACCCTGGTTAAGGGTGATCTCAGCGGCATTGTCCGGGCCAGGAAATTGTCCCGGGCCACCATGGCCAATATCCGGCAGAACCTGTTTTTTGCCTTTGTCTATAATGCCCTGGGCGTGCCGATTGCCGCCGGTGTCCTCTACCCAACCTTTGGTATTTTGCTTAGCCCGATTATCGCCGCTGCGGCCATGAGCCTAAGCTCTGTATCGGTGGTGAGTAACGCCTTACGGCTTAAAACCGTCCGCATGGAGTAACGTGACTATTCCAGTAATTTATGGTGATCAGATTAGAAAAAGGTAGCTAACGAAAACAAGGAAGGATACCCCATTGGCCACACTCACCGAGACCCAGCTTCGTCTTTTTTTCTTTATTGCCATTCTCGTGCTGGTTGCCGTCTGGGAGTTGGCATCCCCTCAAAGACGTCTTACTGTGTCTAAGGCCGGGCGCTGGTTCAATAACCTGGGTATTATTTTTCTAGACTCTCTGCTGGTGAGGCTCATCTTTCCCCTGGCCACCATGGGAGTGGCTGCGGCAGCCCAGGAGGCCGGATGGGGCCTGTTCAACCTTGTTGCCTTGCCGGCCTGGCTTACCGTGCTGCTGGCCGTGCTGGTTCTTGATCTGGTCATCTACCTGCAGCACGTGATGTTTCATGCCGTGCCGGCCCTCTGGCGTGTGCACATGGTTCACCATGCTGATCTGGATTTTGATGTGACAACGGGTTTGCGCTTTCATCCCATTGAGATCATTGTATCCATGCTCATCAAGATGGCAACGGTGGCCGCCCTTGGCCCGCCGCTCCTTGCCGTGTTTATCTTTGAGATTGCCCTTAACGGCACGGCCATGTTCAACCACGGCAATATCCGTCTGCCGACCGGTCTTGATCGTATCCTGCGGCTGCTGGTGGTCACCCCTGATATGCATAGGGT
>JAQIBE010000073.1 GCA_027859235.1 Desulfobulbaceae bacterium | reverse complement strand
GGTGGTGCCTTGGCCGCCAACACCCTGGTTTCAGTCACCCTTGGCGGCATGCTGCCCCTCATCCTCAAACGCTTGAAACTTGATCCTGCCCTGGTCTCCAGCCCATTACTGACAACCGTTACCGACATGTGCGGCTTCTTCTTTGTTTTAAGTTTTGCCACAGCAATGATGCCCAAACTCGGGGGAATGTAGCATATTCGCCACCCTTACCAAGATAAGGTCAATGATTTCTCCCCACAGACCGGCAGGAGGACTCAAACGGAGGACTCAGGAGTTGGTGTTGCGGAACCGGTTCGTGCAGTGTCATCATGGCGGATCAGCAGTCTGATGCCCATGATCCACAGCGGACTGATGAGCAGGGAGATGGAAATAACCGCCACGGTCATCTGGTAGCCGTAAGTTGAGATAATCTGCGCATGGATGCCCACGGCCGCCAGGACAAAACTGAACTCCCCGATCTGCGAAAGTAATGTGCCCGCATACAGACTGTCCCGCCACGTCTCCCCCAGCATTCTCAGAATCCCGCCGTTGATAAAGGTGTTGGAGATAATAACAAACAGAACCAGGGCGCTGACCTGACGCCAATGGTCCAGAATAAAACGCAAGTCCACCAGCATGCCAATGGACACAAAGAACAGGGCCACAAAGACAATCCTGAAGGATTCAAGGCTCTGGTGAACCCAACGCGTTTCCTTCGCCGCGCCGATTAACATGCCGGCGACAAAGGCCCCGAGTGCGGTGGATAACCCCACCAATCCGGTGAGGAGGGAGAGGCCCAAGCAGATACACAGGGCCGCAAAGACATGCATCTCCCGATCCTCGCCCAGAACCTTGGACAACGGCAGATGAATGGTCTCTTTCGCAGCGATATAACCGATGATGAGTGCCATGACCCCAGCACCGAGGAGCTGCAGCCAGATATTGGCGGGGTCAGCCTGACTGTTTCCCAGGGTGGAGAGGACAATCAACATGGGAATCACCGCCAGATCCTGGGCCAGGAGAATCACCAGGACATTCTGACCGACCTTGGAATCAAACTCTTTCCAGTCCTGCAGCAGCTTTAAAACCACGGCCGTACTGCTTAAACTGATAACAAAGCCGATTAAGACGATGCGCTCGACCGGCCAGGCAAAAAACAACCCCAGAGGCCATACACAACCGATACTGATGATAATCTGCAGGAGTGTCCCGAAGACAGCGACCTTCCAGTTGTCTATCAGCTTGCGCGGAGAAACCTCCATGCCTATAAAAAAAAGCAAGAGGACAACGCCGATCGCCCCGATACGGGTCACCAGCGCCTCATCTTGAACCAGTCCCAACCCGTGGGGGCCAAGGATAACGCCGGCAAGCAGATAACCGATCACATAGGGCTGACGTATTGACCGTAATAACAAGCCCAGCGCCAGCACCGCTAAAATGGAGCCGACGAGAGAGGGCATAATGGGATCGAGGTGCATGAGCGGTACTCCTTTACAACAAGGGCAATGCTGCTGTTGTTTTTTTATTGTTTACGACCCTGGACAACACAGGAAGCGGGGTAAAGGCGGCCTCGACAACCCTTGATGAGAGCTCCGTTACTGAATGGTCTGCCCCTGATCAGGGAACGGCGAAAGCGGCATAAAGAGCGCACAATTTGCACAGAATTCATACGCCTTATCAAACATTTCCGGACCAAACGATAAACTCACATCGGAGATCACCCGATCATCGAGATAGACCATTATCTCCTGGTCCCAGTTCGGGCAAAGATCTTTACTGCGAAAGTTTTTACAGGTGCGCGGATCTATCAGTTTATTCATCGTTCCATCCTCATTGTTCAGGTTGTCCAGATTGAGACGTTTAACTAAAGAATAACACAATGGTAAAGCAGATATACAACAACATTGCATAATACATTGCAGCCAAGGTCAATACTGCATAAATCAATTCTGAAAACGTTGGCGAAGCGGTCTTGCTTTCCCATAATAAGTCGCGTACCTTCATCTTTTCAGTCAATATTTTTTAAGCGCAGCCTGAACTCAAAAAAACAATTGGCGCTTCCGGGTAAAGAGGACTACAAAAACAAGCATGACAACACATAACGATATCATTGGTCAGGAACTCCACATCAAGACCGGTCAGGTAACGGCCGTGGCCACTCTGCTCGAAGACGGCTCCACCGTGCCGTTTATTGCCCGCTACCGCAAAGAGGCCACCGGTCTGCTGGATGAGGTTCAGATCACCGCAATCAGGGACCGGCGGCTGCAGCTCACCGAACTGGATAAACGGCGGCAGACCATCCTGACCTCCCTCAGCGAACGTGACCTGCTGGATGATAAGCTTAACAAGGCAGTCCTTGCGGCCCCGAATATGGCCATCCTTGAAGACCTCTATCTCCCCCACCGCCTCAAGCGCAGGACCCGAAGCCTCATTGCCAGGGAAAAAGGTCTGGAACCGCTGGCCCGGACCCTGTTTCAGCAGAACGACCGTCCCCTCAACACGCACGACTTCATCAATCCGGCTAAAGGGGTGGAAACCCCTGAAGACGCCCTGGGTGGGGCCCGGGATATCATCGCCGAATGGATGAACGAAGACCCGGCTGTTCGGTCCGGACTCCGGCGTATCTTTACCTCCAAAGGGATTATCACCTCCCGGGTGGTTAAAAAAAATCAGGAGGCTGGAGCCAAATTCCGCGATTATTTTGAGTGGCAGGAGCCGACCTCCAGGGTTCCGGGTCACCGTCTGCTCGCCATGCTGCGCGGCGAGAACGAAAAGGTGCTGAATCTAACCATCCGCCCTCCGGAGGAAGCCGCCCTCGACCTGCTCTATAAAAAATTTATCAAAGGGAGTGGTAGTGCAGCTCAACAGGTTAAGCTTGCCGCCACCGACAGTTACAAGAGGCTTCTCGGGCCGTCACTGGAAAATGAATTACGCACGACCCTTAAGGAAAAGGCGGATCAAGAGGCCATCAAGGTCTTTGCCGATAACCTGCGGGAATTACTCCTCGCCTCCCCCCTCGGCCGCAAACGGGTCATGGCCCTGGATCCGGGCTTCCGCACCGGTGCCAAGCTGGTCTGTCTGGACGGCCAGGGGCAACTCCTGCACCACACCACCATCTACCCCACCCACTCCGCAGGTAAGAGTCAGGAGGCGGGACAGACCGTCAGAAAACTCTGTCAGCAATACCAGATTGAGGCCATTGGTATCGGCAACGGCACGGCAGGGAGGGAGACCGAGTCCTTTGTCCGGGACTTGAATCTGGACGGCGGAATCCTGATCACCATGGTGGATGAGAGCGGCGCCTCAATCTACTCGGCCTCGGAAACAGCCAGGGCAGAATTCCCCGACCTGGATCTCACCGTGCGCGGCTCGGTGTCCATTGGCCGCCGTCTGCAGGACCCCTTGGCCGAACTGGTTAAACTGGATCCCAAGGTGATCGGGGTTGGCCAGTACCAGCACGACGTCAACCAGACCGCCCTTAAAAAAAGTCTGGATGATACCGTGGCCAGCTGTGTTAATAATGTCGGGGTGGAGCTCAACAGCGCAAGCTCCGAGCTGCTTGCCCATGTCTCAGGCTTGGGTCCGGTGCTGGCCCGAAACATCGTTCAATACCGCAATGAGCATGGCCCGTTTGGTAGTCGCAAACAGGTGCTGAAGGTTCCCCGTCTGGGGGCCAAGGCATATGAACAATGCGCTGGTTTTTTACGGATCCGGGAGGGGAAAAACCCCTTGGACGGAAGCGCCGTCCACCCGGAGCAATACCCCATCGTCGAACAGATGGCCAAAGATTGCGGGTGCCGGGTCAGTGATCTCATGGACAACAGGGAGATCAGAGCTGCAATCGACAGCAAAAGCTATGTCACGGAGACCATTGGTCTGCCCACCTTAAACGATATTATGGCAGAACTTGCCAAGCCGGGCCGCGACCCCAGAGAGTCCTTCACGGAATTCGCCTTCAGCGCCGGCATCAACAGCATGGATGACCTCCGCCCTGGCATGCGGCTGCCCGGCATTATTACCAATGTCACCAAATTCGGGGCCTTTGTTGATATCGGCGTCCATCAGGACGGACTGGTTCACATCAGTCAGCTGGCCGACCGCTTTGTGAAAGACCCGAGCGACGTGGTCAAGGTTCGCCAGCAGGTCATGGCCCGGGTGCTGGATGTTGATCCCCAGCGCAAACGCATCTCGCTTTCCCTCAAGGAAGGCTGAACTGAAATGGAGGATATTGTGGGAAAAAAGGAATCAATGACCCACCTGCTGAAACTGCATCAGGCGGATATTTCAGCGGTGAAGGCCAACCGGATACTGGTGAGCCTCGGTCTGCTCGTGGAGAAAGAGCGGCCGAGCTCCAAATATGCAGGGAAAATGAAAAAATACAAGGAACTGAGCGACCAGGGGCTGCAGTACGGGGTAAACGTAGAAAACCCCAGCAGCCCGGGCCAGACCACCCCCCATTATTTCAGCGACACCTTTGCGCAGTTACTGGTGCTCATTCACACGGAACACAAGCGAGAAAACTGATGAGTGAAATCAAACGCCAAGAGTTGCAAGCCGGCCTCCACGTTGCCATTGTCCTTAAACAGGACCAGCGTTCCGGCAGGATCACAGAGGGCATTATCAAGGATATTCTCACCAAATCACCAAGCCATCCCCATGGCATAAAGGTCCGTCTGCAAAGCGGCGAGGTAGGCCGGGTCAAACAGCTTATCGCTGGGTAAGGCAAGGGGGGCAAGTCGTTGTCTGGCTCATCTCCTGCGTTTTCATGATATATTCCGGTAATCCCCCATTGCAGCCAGGAATTCACCACCCTTAGCAAATGCCGAAGCCGCAACCAGCTTAGCAACCCTGCCGGAATGCAACGGCAACCGTGGCAAGACCGCACCATTACTCGGCATTGAAAAGACCACCCTATACCGTCAGATGAAGAAGTATCAGATATAATTCCCCGCCGGGAAGAAGAAATCGTAAAGGTTGCACGGACAACCTTCTGGTATTGCCCCTGTCCCGTTAATGGCGTTATTCAGAGTTGATCTGACAATTCAAGAGACAGGGGCAACGGTGGGAGGTTACTTCTTTCTTGTTTTTGAAACGACTGCATCAACCCTTCTATTACGCCGTCTGCCTTCCACAGTATCGTTGTCCGCAATGGGTTGAGAAAAGCCGTAGCCAATCCCTTTGAGTCTTGCAGGTGCTACATGGAAATTCTTAATCATATATTGCCTGACACTGTCGGCTCTTGCCTGGGAAAGTTTCTGATTATATGATTCAGAACCCCTGTTATCTGTATGGGCCCCAATAATCGCCGTGGTGTCCGGGTACTGCTTTAAAAAATCGGCGAACTCTTGGATCTGCTTGTAATAATCAAGTTTGACAGCGGACTTATTGGTATCAAATTCGACGTGTAAGTTGATTATCATCGGTTTACTCATTAAGTAAGGGCAGCCTGCAGCATTAACCCTGGTGCCTCGTGGTGTATTCGGACATTGATCCTTCGCGTCAACAACACCGTCGCCATCTGCATCCAGAGGACAACCATCAGAACCTACCGCATCCCCCTCAGGAGTATTACGACATTTATCCATCCCATCAATAACGCCGTCACCATCACGGTCCTGATTCATCCCATAGAAAATCTCTGTCACATAAGCGGCCATAGTTGCAGGTGTGTCAAGTTGAGCAGCATCACGGACAAAACCACAGCCAATCCCCTGCACGACCTTCTCAAGTGTTGCTCTGCCTGTGCTTGAGTCGCCGATTAAAATCGGGTAAATACACAGCCGAGCGCCGAACTTATCCTGTAAGGATGTTACCGCAGCAAGAGTCGGCCTCTCCGCAACAAGGGCATCAGTAATTAATATAATGGCAAGATTTCCATCAACACCACTCAGATCATCAGCGGCGAGGGTGAGAGATTGAGACAAAGGGCTTGTTCCTTCCGTGCCGCGAACCTCTGCAATCGCCCTCTGCATGGCATCGGTGTCATAGGTTGTCATGCCGTGAATGAGTGTATTATAACCTTTGAACGGCAGCAGATTAGGGCCGTAAACCCTTAAACCACTCTGCATATCAAGGTGAGGAATGGTCTGGTTTAAGCGGGTCAGCGTATCATGAGCAGCAGTAAATTTCTGCTGGCCATTATACTGAGCAAACAGAGACGATGAGGCATCAAAAATAATCAGAAAATTATCAACCTTCTGAGTATATGTTCCTGTTTTATCCGTAACGTTATAGGCATCTATCTGCGGAGACATCACCTGGGGTGTACACGCCGTGAGCATGGCAAGAACACAGAGCAGGGCCAACCAACCAATTTTATCTTTCATGTCTAATCCTCTTGTTGCCTTATTCAATTCAACTTTTACCGAGAAAAAAGGTTTACTTATTTCATAATCCTCTTTTTTCAGCGCCTCTTATTCCAATGCTACTCAACATGCTGAACGTAATGAGTACGTATTAGACAAGGCTACTCCATTGAAACGTAATCAAGCAAATAAATTTTATGAATATAATTGCGTGGGAAGACATGGGGTCCCGGTAACCAATTCGGTTCAGCTTAAGCGTCCATTCTTGCGATTTTGCACCTGTCAAAACAAGCGTATTGCATCAGAGGTAACCCCCTTAGTTTCAAGACATTTTGTCACTCTACCACCCTGTATTTAATTCTTTTCTTCACTCGAGCAGTAAATAACCATTTGTTTTCAGAGATAGTGTGGAACCCGGCAAAACCGACATAGGCATCGACTAGATCTCCTTTGATCTCAAGTAGTTTTATTGCACTGCCACTACAGGTTACAGGCGAAAGTCAGACCTTTTTTTTAATTTCTTGACCGACCAGATGGGCCCTATGATACACTTAATAATCGCTGCAAGTGGTGAATTCCTCTCATTTACACTTTAAAGAAAATCAGGGTGAGACCCACAAGAAAGGAGATAACTATGAAGAAAATGATTTTATCAATGGCGCTGGTCCTGGTAACCTCGAGTGTTGTTTTTGCCGAAGAACCACCCACGGCTACTGCGAAAGAAAGTAATGCTGGTAATATTACGGTAGGCGCGCGCATAACCACCCTTGGCGTTGGCCCAGAAATATCTCTTGGTCTATCTGACTACTTTTCCACAAGAGTGGCCATGCATTGGGGAAGCTTCGATATTGACGGGGAGACTGACGATGTAGAGTATGATCTGGAATTTGAACTCATCTCCGGACTTGCAACTATTGAATGGTTTCCATGGGCGGGCGGATTCCATATTGATGCCGGGCTGCTTGCAAACGGCAACAACTTTTCCGGAGAAGGTAAGCCCACCGCTACTGGGACTTTTACATTTAATGACGTAACCTATGATGCTACTGAAGCTGGCACAGTTAAAGCTGAGGTTGATTATGATTCTGTTGCCCCTTATGTTGGAGTTGGCTGGGATAAGCCAATCAACAATGACGGGGACATCACTATCTTTGCAAATCTGGGTGTAGTTTTCCAAGGAACACCTGACGTCTCCATTACAACATCTGGTACCCTTGCCAACGACCCTGATTTTCAGGCAGATGTTGCTGCTGAAAGAAAAGAAATTGAAGACGACCTGGACAACTATGAAATGTACCCGGTAATTGCCCTAGGGTTGACATATAGATTCTAGTTAACAGGTGAAATTGTAGAGGAGAGAGAGCAAGGTTCATACTCCTCTACAGTTTCATTTTTAATCAGCTCGGGTTACGCCCCATAACCCGGTTGCTATCCTCAGCAGTATCTCAACAGCTTACACAGCAGCGCTGAACCCGTTACATATTGACAGACTTGCATGGCTGCAATTCTGCACGACATGATTTGTTGCAGAACTGCAATCACACCTGGTGTGAAAAATCTTATACCTGGCGGCAAGCAAGTAAATAGACAAGATCAGCCCCTCCTCCAGTAAAACCTGGAAAAAAAACATGAATCAGAACGGCAGGCGCGGTTAACCTTTTAATTAATTGCTAAATAACCTAGCTTTTTTATCTGCACTCCTGTATATTCGCTGACCTTGTTGTTGATGGGGCACTTGAAAGTGATTTCAGATTGCACCATCTTAAAGTGGTATCGTTAGGATAGCTGATAAACGGTCGCCACTCTCCGGAGCAATTCACACAACAATCCGGCGCAGTGTTCAAACCGAACACAGGTCGCATAAGCGACTAATTTCACTATTCTCCCTAACTTATACCACAGGCTCCCCATGTCCGAAGACAAGACCACCCAGGCTACCTTTGCTGAACTCGATCTGATTGAACCCCTGCAAAAAACCATAGTTGATATCGGCTATGAAACCCCATCACCCATCCAGTCCTTAACCATTCCCTACCTCCTTGAAAAACGTGATATTGTCGGTCAGGCGCAAACTGGAACGGGTAAAACAGCAGCCTTTGCTCTCCCCATTCTATCCAACCTCGACCTCAACAAACATTCTCCCCAGGTTTTAGTGCTTGCGCCAACCCGTGAACTTGCCAATCAGGTTGCGGAGGCCTTCAAAAAATATGGGGCACGACTGAAAGGACTTAAGGTGCTGGCTGTATACGGCGGCCAGGATTACGCTATCCAACTCGCCCCTTTACGCAAAGGCGTACATGTTGTGGTTGGTACCCCTGGACGTGTTATGGATCATTTGCGCCGCGGCACCCTTAAGCTGACAAATTTAACAACCATGGTCCTGGATGAGGCGGACGAAATGCTCCGCATGGGTTTTATTGACAGCGTGGAATGGATTTTAGAGCAAACACCCGCGGGTCGCCATACAGCACTATTCTCTGCCACCATGCCCACTCCCATCAGGCGTATTGCCGGGAAGTATCTGAACAACCCTAAAGAAATATCCATCAAGACCCGTACTGAAGTGGCAGGCACGATTACACAGCGCTACTGCGTTATGGGGGGATATGCAAAGCATGACGCCATCCTGCGCATTTTACAGGTGGAACAACACGATGGCGTGATCGTCTTCACCAAGACCAAAACAGCCACTATTGATGTTGCCGAGCGTCTCACCAAGGCGGGTTTAAAATGCGCGCCACTCAATGGTGACATTGCCCAAAACCTGCGGGAACGCACTGTAACCCGCCTCAAAAATGGCGATATTGACATCATTGTCGCAACCGATGTTGCAGCACGGGGACTGGATGTAAAACGAATCAGCCTTGTCATTAACTTTGACACCCCCTTTGACCCTGAGACCTACGTTCATCGTGTGGGCCGTACCGGTCGTGCTGGTAAAGTCGGCCAGGCCATTCTTTTTCTGACTCCCCGTGAGAAAAATATGGTGCGAATTATTGAGCGTACCACCAAACAGAAGATTGCCCTTATGGAGCTGCCATCCGACAAGGTGATTAATCAGAAACGAATTGCGGCCTTCAAACAGAAAATTACTGACACCTTAGAGTCTGACAAGATTGGCTTCTTTACAGAACTCCTCGAGCAATACCGAGAAGAGGCCATTGTTTCACCCATGCAAATGGCAGCGGCCCTGGCCATTCTTGCCCAAGGTGACTCACCACTTATTGTTAAGGGTGAGGTTGCCCGGAAAACCAAAAAATTCGAAAAGTCTGCACCGTCCCCCGACTTTAAAAGGGCTGACTCCCGCAGGAAACCTGAATCCCGTATAAGTGCACCTTCCCATATTGAACCACGCGTAAGTAAACCTGTTTCCAAGCCGGATAAAGGCATGGAACGCTACCGCATCGAAGTAGGCTCCAAGGACAGTGTTAAAGCAGGGAATATCGTTGGTGCCATTGCCAACGAGGCTGATCTTGACAGTGAACACATTGGCCGTATTGACATCTTTGATGAGCACTCCACCGTTGATCTCCCCTCAGGAATGCCCGAAGAGATATTCCTCACCTTGAAAAACGCCTGGGTCTGCAGCAAACAATTACGTATTTCAAAACTGGATGCACCGAGAGTTATTAAGAAGAAAATCCATACCCACACCCACAAGAAAAGCGACTCGTTTAAACCTGCCAAAAAACGTACGAGCAGGGGTGTCCCGAGATTTGACAAACGTGAGCCAGCCGCCGGGAAAAAGCAGGTCAAAAAAGTCATCAAACAACCTGCCCGTTAAACAAGTTGTTGGTCATGTGGGTCTGGCCCCCATGACCAACAACTTAAATAGGCCACAGAATCACCTACCGCAGGATCATCCCATGCGCAGCGAAGCGTATGGAATCCGTACCGGCAACAGGGGAAGGTGAGAAGGTTTCACCGCGGGTAGCGGCAATATCTTGGGTGTTGATAAATCAGGTCAGACTGAGAAGTGAGGATTGAGAACCATCCCTCACCAAAAAAATCATTGCAACGCAAGTCACTGTGATTTTAAACGCAAAATATAGTTAATCGTCCTGCGAACATATGGAAGAGAGGACACAGACGCCTTTTTTCGAAAGAATGGCGGCAGCCTCTTCTGAGGTTAAAACAGAGTTTTTCTTTTTGCACAGATAAACCAAACAATCTTCGCAGACCTTCATGGAACTGCGATAATCATCCATTTCGCGCACGACATCCCAACATTCCTGATCTTCCTGCCGACCGGCCGGGCATTGATCTTTCTTATGACAATTTGCTATATCCCAACATTGCCAATGTCCTTCTGTCATAGGTCACCTCACACTCTGTCTGCAAACAAACTCTAAGCAGTTGTAAAAAATAACATGGTCAACGAACGGTTAACATTCTTAACGTCCCCTAAAATAGAGACATCCTCACCGCAATTCATTGTAAAAACATGGTCACTAAACCACTAGGGAAGGAACTGGTCAAGCATGGCAATTAATTTTTCTTTGCCTTCCCCTGTTTTAGCAGAGAAGAGGAGCCGTTCCGTCTTTTTTAAGCCAAATGCCGCATCAAGAAGGGCTGCCTGCCTGGCCTGTTCACCACGTTTCAGCTTGTCTATTTTAGTGTACACCACAAGAAATGGTAAATTATCCTGCTGCAGCCACGACACAAGCTCCAGGTCCTGCGGTTTTGCAGCATGACGGATATCAACAATAACCACAATGCAATGTAACGGCTCCCGAGTGGACAGGTAAGAGGCAATAAGACCCTGCCAATCGTTTTTTAATTTCCGGGGTACCTTTGCATAGCCATAGCCTGGCAGATCTACCAGATACACTTCATTGCTCGCCAGAAAAAAGTTGAGGGCCTGGGTCTTCCCGGGTTTTGAACTCACCTTTACCAATTTGCGCCGATTAAGAAGCTTGTTAACAAGGCTTGATTTGCCGACATTAGAACGTCCGGCAAAGGCGATCTCAGGATATTCAGGCAGGGGCAGGTTAGCTGTCTTATAGACACTATCTATAAAAACAGTATCACCCGTTGACCAATGGGCCTTTGTTTTATGTTTCAATTTTTCTGTTTCAGCATTCATGGTTAATACGCAAAATCAATCCCAGCTCATATTTTATATTTTCACGGAGGTGTACGGTCAAACAACCTTATTCAGTACATACTCAATAATGCCTTCCGCACCAATCGCCTGCAATGCAGGAATCAGTTCACGCACCTCATGTTCACCCACCACCGTATCCACTGAAAACCACTCCGCGTTATACAGCGGTGAAATCGTCGGGCCATTCATAGAGGGCAGCATCTTGGCAATCTTTTCAACACTATCCTTCTTCACATTCATCTTCAGGCCAACCAGGGTCTCTGCCCGAAGAACTCCCTGGAGGAGCATGGCCATATCTTCAATTTTTTTGCGTTTCCACGGATCCTGCCACGCCAGCTTATTGACAACAAGCTGCGAGTTTGACTCCATGAGCTCATGAATAATGCGTAACCCATGGGCGCGAATAGTGGATTCTGTCTCCGTAACCTCAACAATGGCATCAGCCAGACCCGAGACAACCTTGGCCTCAGTGGCACCCCATGAAAATTCAATCTCAACATTGATGCCCTTTTCTTGAAAAAACCGGGTGGAATAGCCCACAAGTTCTGTGGCAATCCTTTTTCCTTCCAGATCCTCAAGACAGGTTATATCAGAATCACCAGGCACAGCAATAACCCAGCGGGTTGGTTGACGACTGACCTTGGAATAAACGAGATCAGCAACCACATGCAGATCAGACTGGTTTTCCAGGATCCAATCCTTACCGGTGATACCCGCATCAAGCAGACCACTCTCAATATAACGGCTCATCTCCTGGGGACGGCAAATGGAACAGTGGAGCTGAGGATCATCAACTACAGGAAAATAGTTACGGGACGTAAGCTTAAAATGCCAGCCCGCCTTGGCAAATAACGCCAGTGTTGGTTTTTCAAGACTGCCTTTAGGTAAACCAATTTTCAATTCGTTCATTTCTTATATACCTCCTGTGGATCAAACACAGGCTCCTGATTAATCTGCAATTCGTCTGCATCGTTCACCGTGCGAAAAAAGCAACTGGCATACCCCTTATGACAGGCTGCACCGCCAAGCTGTTCCACTTTAAAGACAACGGTATCCGCATCGCAATCCACTAAAATTTCCTTGATGAGCTGCACATGCTTTGAAGATTCACCCTTGAGCCATAATTTATTACGGGAACGGCTCCAGTAATGGGCCTTACCGGTTTCCAATGTTTTTTGCCATGACTCTTCATTAATATAGGCGAGCATCAACACATCACCTGTCTTATAATCTTGAGCAATGGCCGGAAGAAGACCATCGCCCTTTTCGAAATTAAGTTGTGTCATAGTATATCCTGCTTATTCTTTTGCAAATCGCTCTTCATACTCCTTTTCTGTCCCATGAAAGGACAGAAAAGGAGATAAACGGCCAATATTCCCTGAGGGCGGCACCAGAAACCTCTTCTGAGGCCATAGGTATCACCATATTTTTCACAGATAAGTGATAGGACTCACCCGCAAGAATTTCCCTTAGAAAAAGCACTCATACTTATGATTATCATTTCACTTTGTCAAGGAACTTAACCTTCACAACCCTTAATAAGTCCGCAAATCTTATGATTTTGCGTAAGTGCTGAAATCGCTGCAAAACAAACATAGATTATTATGTAAAACGAATCAGCAAATAGCTAACTTGTTCCCTTACTGCTTCAGCCATCTCTGCAACCAGGGAAGAGCTCCCAAATTACACGTTCGAATAAACCCATCCATTGAAGGACAGCTCAAGCTATGGTAAGAGAGGTGTCTTATTTTAATTATTTTCCTGATACCCACTCAGGATATTTACCATAACGAGGAACAAAGACATGGAAGTATCAAAACTCGGTGATTGCATCACAGTTGATTATGAAGGCCTGCTTGAAAACGGTGAAGTTTTTGAATCTACCCAACAGACAGGTGTGCTGGAATTTACCCTTGGTACGGCCAGTGTCATAATGGGCTTTGAGGAAGGAATGATTGGCGTTGCCATAGGTGAAACCAAGGATATTATCCTCAAACCGGAAGAGGGATATGGAGAACGGCAGGAGGATCTCATCCAGGAACTTGATCGTTCTGTTTTTGGTGACAAAAGCAACAAACTGCAAAAGGGCATGATCCTGCATCTCAACATGCCTAAAGATGGTAAGGATCAGCAAATTCCTGCGACAGTGACTGAACTATCTGCTGAAACGGTGACCGTTGACTATAATCATCCCCTGGCTGGCCACACCCTGACATATAAGGTTACCCTGAAATCCATCAAAGCAGGCAAAAGTCCTATTGTGCATGTCCCGGGCGGCGACGTGGATAATTACCAAGGATGAACGTGATACTCACCATTGCCGGCTCTGACCCATCCGGGGGAGCCGGCATTCAGGCAGACATCAAAACAATCACTTCCATAGGAGGTTATGCTGCTGCCGTTATTACAACAATCACCTGTCAAAATTCATTAGGCGTGAGCCTAGTCTCTCCCCTTGAGCCAGCCCTGGTTCAGCAGCAAATCATCAGTGTGCTTGAAGATAATGATGTTTCACACATCAAAATAGGTATGACAGGGAGCAGTGGTATTGTTCGTGCCATACATGAATGTCTGGAACATTTTGCCGGTGAGATTATTGTCGACCCCGTGCTTAAATCATCCAGCGGCGCATCATTACTTGGCGGAACCCCCTCAGCCCTGGCCCCTCTTCTCCAGAAAGCCACGGTCCTCACCCCAAACAGTCACGAGCTCGCCATATTATCAGGGCTTGACTGCTCCTCACAGAAGAAGGGAGTGCTGGCAGGAAAGAGGTTGATGCATGAATTCCCAAACCTCCATGCCCTCTGCCTTAAAGGTGGCCATTTACATGCAAGCAGCGATAAGGTTCATGACACCCTGCTCGTTAAGAGAAATGGAGATATCATGGAAAAATCTATCTGCCATGTGCGCCACCAGACAAGAAACAGCCATGGCACAGGCTGCACCTTTGCCTCAGCCTTTACCGCTTTCCATGCCCAGCATCATGATTATGCAAAGGCCTTCAGCGAAGCGGTGCACTATGTGGATGACCTTCTAAACTGGGGAAAGCAGGATCAGCTCGGGGCAGGAACAGGGCCCCTGGTTCACTATCGCCAGAACAGACAGGACCGTGAGGTGTAGAACAACAACCTCCGCTTTTAATATGTCATGCGAATCCTTTCGCAATCAGGACATACCCATGTTGGGCCATTGGAAAGCCCCCAGAGATTTTCCTTAAAACAGGGTTCACAAATCTGAAAACCACAGGGACAGTTGAAGCAGTACGGCAGCTCTTTTTTACAACAATGACATACATATTTCTTGCGCCGACGGTGTTTTCTCTGAGATGAATCATCCGCCATGGGACAACTCCTCCTCTAACCACTGCTGATACAGCGCCGAACAACGGGCAAGGGGCGTGGCAATAATTTCCGGCACATCATAGGGATGATGGGCCTGCAGAATCTCTTCAAGCCGGGCAAAGAGCGAACCTCGACTCTTCAGTGTAACACGGTACTCAGACGCCTCTTCTATCTGACCCTGCCACCGGTAGATACTCTCCACGGGTCCGGAAATCTGCACACAGGCCGCCAGACGCTCAGCCACCAGGAGTCGGCCAAGACGCACGCCATCCTCTTTATGCTCAACAGTGGTCACCACCTGAATAAACTCAGTCATCCTCTGCCTCTTTGGTCTGCGGGATGGTCAGGACAAACCGCGCCCCCTGGCCTTCCGGATTAGCCAAGACCTTGACCGTACCATTATGGCTGGCACAGATGAGATGAACAATGGCAAGACTGATCCCCTGCCCCTTCTGATGATGGGCCACATCCTGGATAGAAAACTCATCAAAGACCTGTTCACGTCTCTTTGCATCAACCCCCGGACCCTTATCGTCAATAATGATCTGCCAGCCATCCGCTGCCTCTTCTACGCAAACCGTAATCACTTCGCCAGCGGGTGAATACTTCATACTATTATCAAGAACAAGCTCAAAAGCCTTAGCGAGCAACTGCCAATCCCCATGCAAAACGAGCTGCCTATCCCCTGTAAACTCAAAACGACATTTATCATCATACTGCTTGGCAATTTTCTGACAAAGACCTGCAAGAATAGTATCCACAGACTCATCTGTTTTCAGCAGTTTCAGCCCGGCCTTAAGCTTACTGAGCAAGAGACAATTTTCCAGGAATCCATGAAGCTGCATCGATTCCTGCCTGATCATATCGGCAAACTTCCGTTGTTCATCCGTAAGGGTCTGATCATTAAATAAAATATCCGCACAGCCCTTGATGCTGTTAATGGGTGTTCTTGTTTCATGACCCAGCAACGTCAGCAAATCACCTTTGACCTTATCTAATTCCTCCCGCCTCTTTAAACGGGTGTACACCTTAACCTTGGCAAGGAGCTCCTGGTAATCAAAAGGTTTACCTATATAATCGTCAGCACCAACAGCATAGCCCTGCAAACGCTCCTCAACCTCGGAAGAACCTGAGACCATGATAATCTTGGTAAATTTATACTGCTTATCTGCTCTGATTTCTGCGCAGACCGCGTAGCCATCGATGCCATTCATATGAATATCAAGTAAAATGATATCAGGATTAAAAATGGGCAGCTTGGCCAAGGCCTCCTCTCCAGAGGCAGAAGATTGCAGAACATACCCTTCATTACCCAGAAGCTCTTCCAGCAATGAGCGGATAACAGGTTCATCATCGACGACAAGTATTTTATTTGCAGAGGACATTGCACATACCAGATAAAATCTAGAAAAAGTGGTTGGGACTCTATTATTAGTGTAGAATTATAAATTGTAGCATATAATTTCTAACTTGCTTTGACAATTAGAATCCATGGGCCAAGCCTGTATAATACCATGAGTTCAACTCATACACAAACCACCTATACCTTCACCAGCGCAAAATCAATGTTACTCACCCTTGATATTGGCAACAGCCACACCGTTCTTGGTTTTTTTGACAATAGTTCACAGAAGCTTCTGCATCATTTCCGGATCAAAACAGATCATGACAGTACAGGGGATGAATATGGCTTAATAACTCAAGGGCTCTTGAACCTCAAAAACCAATCTTTACCAGATATTACGGGTGTCATTATTGGTTCAGTGGTTCCAGCGGCAAAAATGGGCTGGAGCACCTTCTGTCATGAACATTTAAACATTGCCCCAATGATCATAGGCGATGCGAACCTGAAAACAGGAGTTGCGATTGCAACAGATAACCCCTCTGAGGTTGGTGCGGACCGTATCATAAATGGTTTAGCAGGATTTACCCGCCATAAGGGCCCACTGATCATTGTTGATTTCGGCACAGCCATTACCTTTGACTGTATTTCCCAAACAGGCGCCTACATTGGCGGAGCCATTGCCCCCGGCATCGGCATTTCCATGGAGGCCTTGTCTGCAAAAACAGCAAAACTCCCCAAGGTGGATATTTCCACCCCGCCAGCATCTGCCATCGGCAAAAATACCATTACCGCCATGCAGGCAGGTATTCTCTTTGGCTACGGCGGACTGGTGGAAGGGCTTACTGGACGGCTTGCAAGGGAATTCCCAACCCCGCCGCTGGTTATCGCCACAGGCGGCATGGCCGCACTCATTGCCCCCTACGCCCCTGTCATCAGCCATGTTTACCCAGAACTCACATTGGAAGGACTACAACTCATCCATGCAAGAAACACTTAAGCCGCTGCTCCCCCCCACCTTGAAAAAAGGTGACACCATTGGCCTTGCCCCCCTTGCCGGGCCATTTCAGGATGGGCCCTATCAAAAAGGCCTGACCATCCTGCGTGACCTCGGCTTTACCGTTAAAACTCTGCAGACCTCAACCCCCCAGGCGTATCTGGCCGGTTCCGATGCAGAACGTCTCGCCATTTTCCATGAATTATGGAAAGATCCTGAAGTTGCAGGGATACTTGGTATTCGTGGCGGCTACGGAACCATGCGGCTGCTTGACAATATTGATTTTGATCTCATCCGCACTCACCCAAAGCCCCTTATCGGCTTTAGTGATATAAGTGGTTTCAATAACGTTATCACAGAGAGAACAGGTCTTATCACCTTCCATGGTCCCAACCTGACCACCTTGGACCAATGTGATAAAGAGAGTCTGGCTTGTTTTTTTCACACCTTAACCAGCATGGCACCATTTGCAGCTAAAAACTCTATTGAGGTATTGCGCAGCGGGCATGCTAGGGGTGTCCTGGCAGGCGGGAACCTAACCACGCTGAACCATCTTCTTGGCACGCCATTTGAACTTAATTTTGACGGGAAGATCCTTATTCTGGAAGATATTAACGAACCACCCTATGCGCTGGACCGCCTCTTCTATCAACTCTTCCTCGCTGGAAAGCTAAGCAAACTTCAGGGATTAATTCTTGGCGATTTCAGCCATTGTGGTGAAACAGAAGATCTGTGGAAGATGGTACTGGATTTACTCAAAGACACTCCATTTCCAATCTGGGGGAATTTTCCTGTTGGCCATGGAGAACAAAACATCCTCTGGCCAATCGGCGGTACGGCAGAGATGGATTCAGGAACAGGACTACTTTCCTATCCGGAACAGGTCATGGTGAAGTAAACTTGCACCATGGGATATTCGGAGTTGCACTCCGCGGGCCTATCTGTCAGACAAACAATTACCCAGCTGCCAATAAACCAGCCACCTTCTGCTGTAACAACTCTGCAAGTTCGGCTTTCTGCTTTAAGGTAAACCCTGCAACAGCAACAGGCTCCCCTAAGCGAATAGTCACCGTGCCAGGCTTAGGCAAAACATGACCCTTGGGCAGGACATCCCTGGAACCACATATTGCCATTGGCACGACCTCTACGCCAGCCTTAATGGCAATCACCATGCCCCCGACCTTAAAGGGTTGCAATGCGCCGTCAACACTTCGTGTACCTTCGGGAAAGATGATCACCGAACAACCATCATTAATTCTCTGGGCAGCTTCAGCAAGGCTCTTCATGGCCTTGCGGCCATTACTCCGATCTATGGGAATGGCACCACTCTTACGCATTGCTGTGCCAAACATTGGAATATCAAACAGCTCCTTTTTAGCAAGCCAGCGAAAATCCCAATCCAGCCCCCCTTGCAAACAAAAAATATCATACTGACTCTGGTGATTCCCCATGAAGATATAGGAGCGCCCCGGAACAAGCTTGTCAAGCCCCTCCACCATGACATCCACACCACTCAATGCCAGTATCCATCTCGCCCAGATGCGCGGAATCACCTGAACCGTCTCCTCAGTTGCCCGAAAAACGAGTAGACACATCACGGCCGCCAGACTGAAAAGGGGGGTGATACACGCTATAATAACAACAGCCAGGACACTGCGGATTGAATTAAATAAAGACATGATTCCAGATAAAAAAATAATAACAAAAGAAGTATCAGTTCAGCTGCCTGCCTGACACATGTAAACCCTCTGAAAAACAGAATTCCCTGTTGATTTCAAAAGAGAGACAGATTAGCATAGGGGCCTGTGATAAACGAGGTTTATTTAAATGAAAATACACACCTTGTGTTCTGCTCAGGCTTTAGGAATAAGCGCCTTACAAAAAGGAGC
This sequence comes from Desulfobulbaceae bacterium, assembly GCA_027859235.1. Lineage (GTDB taxonomy): Bacteria > Desulfobacterota > Desulfobulbia > Desulfobulbales > SURF-16 > JAJRUT01. Next base: position 6,598 of record JAQIBE010000073.1, on the reverse strand, counting down.
TCTTCTTCTTCCCCAAGCCAGCACGTCTCTCTTTCTGTGAGCAAAACCTAAGTTTTTTTCTTAACATTACAACCAGTTCCGGTCCCTATGCAAAGACTGAGAATGATTCTATAGACTGGCACTATAATAATGACCGTCCCCCCTTCCCCACCCCATGAGCAACAGGATCCAAGTGATCCCAAAAAAGACGAACCACAAGCCGGTCATGTCACTATACCCATAGAAAAACCTTCAACCCCCAGCAGCGCTAAACCTCGTCGTATCGCACCACAAAAGCCATCTTCCCCCATTAAAAAAGGGGTCTTCTTCTTCAGCCTTGCCCTGATAATCTACACCCTTTTCGGTTTTCTGGTTACACCCCTGCTGATAACCTCAGTTGGCTCAAATTATCTTGAAAAAAGACTGGGCCGGCCTGTAACCATCGGCACAGCTCAAGTTAATCCCTTTCGCCTGCAGATCGTTTTAAAAAACGGCATTATTGGCGCTGAAAAGAATAATCCTGAAGATAAGGTCGACCCGTTTTTTTCTTTCGGCCGTTTGAACATCAAATTGCACCCACAGGCCATCTTCACAAACCAGAATCCATTTCAGGCCATCCACGGCAACTCCGTCTTCCTCCATGTTGTCCGCAACCATAATGAGTCATCAAACCTGCAGCAGCTGTTTCCCCAGACAGACCAGACCGATTCCTTTGAATTGCAGGCCATTATTGATTGGCTAAAACAAATTGACCTCAAGCTCACCGATGCCAAAATTATTTTTGAGGATAACCACGCAAATACGACCCATACCATTAGCCAAATTCGTTTTCGACTTCCAGCACCAAACAGTCAAGGTGATTCCCCCTATTTTTCAGCATCTATCAATGGCAGCCCCATTGAAATTGGAGGATTTTCAGAAAAACCACAGACAAACGAACAGCGTTTCGCACTGCATTTAAAAGACATAAGTTTGCCAGCATACCTGAACTACCTGCCGGCCCCATTCCCCACATTAATCAACAGGGGTAAGGCGGATCTCGACATAACCATTACCACTCAACACAGTGGTGATGGCTTTGACATCAAGCTTGCAGGCACGGGTCTTGCCCGTGACATCTGGGTCAATGACGGGAAGGAAAATCATAACAAAGTTGACACAGCCTCCTTTAGTTTTTCAAGTACACTTAAGGAGCAGAGGGTCATTTTCCATACGTTGATTCTTGAAAAGCCGGAACTGCATTTAAGCCGGGACCAGGACGGTCATTTTTTCTTTCCGGCAAAGGACTCTTTCATGGGGACAGCCCCTGAACAGACTATCACCCTTGAAAATATTGTTATCAACAACGGCAAACTCGTTTTCATTGATCAAAGTATTCCCGGCGGATTCGGAGTAAGTTTTAATGATGTTAATCTCAATATTGATAAGAATAAGGATGGGAATACAGCCGCCTATGGGCTGAACTGTACTACCGATCGTAAAACAAGAATTGCCAGCCAGGGAACCATTACCCCGGCCACGTGGCAGATCCAGGGTCTTTTCATCTTAAAAGGACTACCCATATCAGCCCTGAACAGCTACCTAACCCAACCGGATGGTATTACCGTTACCTCAGGAATTGTGGAGAAACTTGAGACCTCCTTTACCCTGTCACCACGTGTCCCGTACAAGCTCACAAACCTCGCGGCGACAGAGCTCACCATCAAAAACCTTGGCCTTAATGTCGAGGGTAAGGAGTTCATCACCATCCCCCAAGTAAGCCTGAGGAACAGTTCTTACTCCTCAGAAAAACAGCTGGCAAACCTGGGGCAGGTAGAGCTCCACAACGGCCAGTTTCACTTGACCCCAAGCACACCCTTCCCGATACCAACCTTTGAGGACGGCAAAAACCAATTACAGTGGCAGATGGACCACCTCAGCATAAAAGACGGCTGGGCCCAGTTCCGTGACTTTGATCTGCAAAAAGAGGTTCTAGCCATTGATATTCCGCTTTTAACCGCAACAAACATATCCTCAAACCCTCAGGACACAGCCACAATTAGCGCCAATGTAAAATTACTGAAGCAGGCTACATGGACCACCAAGGGGTCGCTGCAGTTCAACCCCTTCAGCGGATCATTCAATTCAGCATTGCACGATGTACCCCTGGCCCACATACCGGAACCGCTATTACAATGGGTCAAGCCGCCCCTTTTGGCAGGAGTCCTTTCAGCGCAAGTCCAGTTTGCATTTCCAGACCCCGTATTCACCGGATCAGCAGACATCAAGGGTCTTAACTTACGCTACGGCAACCGGCATGAACAGCTCACCGTTAAGCAGCTGCATACGACAGGAAACCTCTCCCTTTCACCCCTTAATGTTCAGCTGCACCAGGTTGATATCAACGGTCTGCACACAACCATCCCCATCTCCCGTAAAAAACTTCTGAGCCGAGCCGATTTCTTCACCATGGAGTCTGAGTCAGCCAACACGGCTGTATCGGTCGCCATTGGCCATATCGGCTTAAGCGAATCGAGCTTCACCCTTGTCGATCAAACAACAGAACCGCCCTTCACCTACACCATTTCAAACACCAGCGGCAGCATTGACAATATTAATTCGCTTGGTACAGAAACGACCAAACTGCATTTACAAGGACGAGGAAACGAGCAAACCCGCTTCACTGTTTCCGGCACCAGTCAACTTTTCACTGAAACCTTTGGGGCAGATCTAACAGCAACCATTAAAGACTTCCCCCTTGCTGATATTCGCCCGGTCATTGAATCCATTACGGGTTATGGCGTACAGGGTGGAATGTTTGACCTCAACATCAAGTATCATGAAGAAGAAGGTTCCATGACCAGCAACACCATGCTTGACCTTCGCCATCTCACCCTCACTAACGAAACAAAGGGCAACAACCATTTCCCGGACATTGTGGCGCTCCTAACCGATGCAGATCACCATATCAGATTAGATATCCCTATTAACGGCGAGGCAACGGATCCGCTCTACACCTTTCACTCCGCCTACGGGAAAAAATTGGGGGAGTTATTTCTTGGGATCATGGTTTCCCCATTTTCCACCCTTAGAGATTACTATAATACAACACAGGATCCTCCCAACCAGATACTATTCATCCCGGGAACCAGTAGTCTGGCTCCAGAACAGCAGGATAAACTTCTTGGTCTGCAGACGATTATAAAAAACCGTCCCCTATTGCACATCAGCTTAACAGGGTACAGCGGCAGCATGGAGGACCGGCAAACTCTTCTCAAAGAAAAGCAGGCCGCTGAGCAAAAACAACAGCAAATAAAAACCATTGAAGCTGCTGGAACGGCTGTGGTTGAAAGCTATGGACAGGAACTCATCACTCCGGAACAGACAGTCTCAGACCCCATGCCACCAGCCCATAACACCACCCTCACGAAACAGGAGTTGCGTGACCTGGCCTCAAGCCGCAGCGCTGCAATCAAAGCCATCCTCATGGAACAATACGGGATTGAGGGGAACGTTCTGCATCTGGACCCAACCCCCACCGTTGTCCCCCAGTCAGATTCAGGATTAGCAGGGCACCGGGTTGAATGTATTCTTTCGGGACAGGCTCCCTGAAGGTAAATTTTAGGGTGTCTTGAAAAACTAGATATTTTGTTCAAGGTACCCTTTAATTTAAACCCAGGATTCGCCCCAACCCTTAACATCTTACAGCGACCAAAACAGACCATGCTCCGCCCCCCATACAGCAAATACGACCGACTCTTTGTCTACCACCTCGACACCATAGACATCCCTGAAATTAGCGATCCTGATTTCATTGGCACCTGGCATGAAGATAATAACGGCATTATCTTTTTCCACACCAATAAGGATGAGTTCATGGCGGCCCTGTGCAAGGCGCACCACTGCACCATTGTTTACCAGGCAGACTTGAGCTATGAGGATTGGGATGCTGGACAGGCGATCACCCCTTTTACGGTGGGCACCTTAACCGTTGGACCGGTGTGGGATGGAGAGGGTGCGGACATTGTCCTTGACCCCAGCGTGGTCTTTGGCTCAGGTTTTCATCCCACGACCCGAACCTGTCTGCAGATGGTCAACAAATACACAACCACACCGGAACTGCAGATCAAGTCCATGCTGGATCTTGGAACCGGCACGGGCCTCCTCGCCATTGGCGCGGCCAAACAGGGAACCATGGTCCAGGCCTGCGACAACAACCCCTTGGCCTGCAAGGTCGCCCGGGCGAACGCTATCCGCAACCAGGTTGAATCACACATCACTGTCAGCGAAATCGACCTGCGCACAGAGACCCCGAAAACCCAGGGGATTGATCTTGTGGTGGCAAATATCCACCCCGAACTGCTCCAGCAGCTCTTCTCCACCCCAAGCTTCTGGCAGGGGAACTTATATATCTTCAGCGGGTTTATGACATCGATGGAGCCGGAGTTACTGGCTCATCTTGATACTAGATCCGTCAAATTTCTTGAAAGAACCCGTACGGGGAAATGGTGCGTGTGGGTCGTGGCGCCGGAAACCAGCGCTTTCTTGTCAGGGTGAGATTCCCCCAGACATTGTAATACTATTGGGGCTCTGAACTTAGACGGCCACATCACCATCGGACGACTTGGCAATCTTCTCTGGCCGCTCCGGCATTTCTATCCGCCGAGGCACAAGACCACTGGACATAAAGGCCGTACATTGCTTTCTTTTCTCAAAAGAACAATCGGTAATATTCCAGCAGGGCGTATATTTTAAGAGTTTTTTTATAGCAGCAATAGAGATGCCGCTGTCATGGATCATGGAGCGCAGACACTCAATCCATTTAATATCGTCCATGGTAAAATAACGCCATTTACCTTTACGAAATGGCAGAATCAACCCTTCCTGCTCATAGATCCGTAAGGTACGGGGATGAACTTCAAGCATCTTGGCTGCAACACCGATGGTGAATATTGGTTTATCATTTGCGAGCATTTTGACAAATCCTTTGTTTTGCAGGAGGAGATACCCGGTGACTCACTACTTAGAGCCACCAGGCACCATGGAATACGCTTCGTTACATTGAGCTTTTAGACTCAGTGGGCACCATGATCATCAAAGGCCCGGCCAAAGAAACGCTCACCAAGGAGGAATAAAGCTCCGACTACACCGATACCGCCAAAGGTTACCAGCATCTCAGAAACTGAAGGAACATAGGTGAAGTAGGTAGGAAGATTATCCCAACCAGCGTAATGGGGTACAAGCTGGCCAGCCACAACCAGGTCATAGCGGGAGAAGAACTGACCCACCAGAACAAGAAAACCGGAAAAAGCCATGGCAGGCGCGGAATTAAGCTTGGTAATGAGAAGCAGGCCAAGAGGAATAGCAAGACCTATCAAGATCTCAAATACCCAAAAGTTAAAGGCCAAGGGTCCGGAGGTAAGGGCCTCTGCTGCAACACGTCCACCTTCAGCACCACCCACGAAGAAGGAGATGAATCTCCAGGCAGTAGCCACAATAATCAGAATCAAGGTAAGGGTCATAACCTTGCCGGCAGATTTCATACCAGCCATACTGGTTGCATCAATTGCACGGTTTCTAATTTTGAAGGCAAGATTAGTGAACATAACCGCTGCTGCCGCACCAGACATAAAGGCACTGCAAAGGAAATAAACAGGAAGCTGAGAACCATACCAGAAAGGATGACCGGCAAGTGTTGCGAAAACCGCACCAAGGTTCGTGTTTGCAGCAACTTCAGCAAGGGCACCACACACGCCAAGGATAACAGCAATCTTGTAATTCTTGGTGAGAATCAGGAAAAATTCAAGCAGCAAAAAGCCAACTGCCATACCGTACAGGGTTCCCATCCACCAGATATTGGAGGTCAAGTTAGGACTCAATATATTATAGATGAGCATGCGGTGTGGATTCTCGATCTCAAAACCAATAAGGGTGAAGGCACCTATGATTGTGATGATGGACAACCACACAACGCGGTTCGCGATCGGGGCCATTTTGTTGCCGCCGAACAGGTGACTGATTGCCGCAAGCAGACAGAGACCGGTGGAGGTAATAGCAAAGAAGGCATAGGAGGAAATCAGAATCCCCCAAGGCATTTGCCGTGTATTGTTATACATAACATGATGGCCTGCATAGAATGTATAGAGACCAGCACTGATTCCAACAACAGCGAGCAGGGCGAATAACCCTGTCAGCATGTTGAGCTTTGGTGTTGCCACCTTTGGTTCCGCTACCGCGGCTAATGAAAATCCGTTTACCATTTTCCTGTCCTCTCCAAAAAATTGAATCATGATTTAAATTGAGCATCCAAACTCATGGAACACTCCATGTCTCTTCTACAGGACATCGCAGGTAATGCAGATGCCCTCTCACTCACCCTTAACTTTGCTCCGGCCGCCACCATTGCAAAGGAAAATGGCAAGTCTTAACTTTTAACCGGGGCTTTCATCTTGTCCATTACCTTAGAGCTGGACAGATGGAAAAGAGCTACAATGGCGACTACTGCGGAAAAAGGTCCTAAGAGCCTGGATTCAAGTGATAAGTGCATAACCCATTAATTTTCTGACATTCACGCCGGTAAGTTTTTCAAATACTTCATAGGGCGTTTTGAACTTGAGACATTTTCTAGGTCGGCTGTTAA
>JAQIBE010000287.1 GCA_027859235.1 Desulfobulbaceae bacterium | reverse complement strand
AGGGTGAAGAGTTGAAGAATTTTTCAGCAAGTTCAATGCGGACACTCAGGTCCGATCTGCAGATTGTCTTCCAGGATCCGTTCTCGGCCCTTTCACCCCGCATGACCATCGGCAATATTATCGATGAAGGGCTCGAGATTCATACCAACAAGAACAAGGCTGAACGGCTCACAATAATTGCAGATATCCTGGAGGAGGTGGGACTTTCAGCGGATATGCTGAATCGGTATCCCCATGAGTTTTCAGGTGGTCAGCGTCAACGTATTGCCATTGCCCGGGCCATTGTCCTCAAACCAAAATTCATTGTTCTGGATGAACCAACCTCGGCCCTGGATATGACCATACAGGCACAAATTGTCGATTTGCTCCGTGACCTGCAGAAAAGGTATACGATATCCTATCTCTTTATCTCCCATGACCTGCGCATGGTTCGAGCCTTGGCAGATGAAATTGCCGTGATGAAGGAGGGAAAGATTGTCGAGTCAGGAATCGCCTCAGATATATTTGCCAACCCGAGACATCCCTATACGCAGACGTTATTTCAAGCGGCGTTTGCGGGGAAAATCATGATGAATGCTCATTCACCAGACATTATAACCTCTTGAATCTACGTCCAGGAGCGAATCAACTCAAGCAGGGTTCTTGCCCCGGTCCCAGACGGCCCTTTAGGAATATAGGATTTCTCAGTAAATCCCCACGCCGTTCCGGCAATATCCAGATGAACCCACGGGGTTTCAGCGACAAATTCCTGTAAAAATGCAGCCGCGGTAATGGTTCCACCATCTTTGCCGCCAACATTTTTCAAATCAGCCACCGGGGATTTAAGCTGTTTCGTATACTCTTCACCGAGGGGTAAACGCCAGACAGGTTCACCACATTTCTTTCCGGCATCAGCCACTTTTGCAGTCAAGGCGTCATCATTGGATAATAATCCGGTATTATGATGGCCAAGGCCAACAATCACGGCTCCGGTTAACGTTGCCAGATCAATAACCGCATCAGGCCTGTAGGTTTCAATCCCGTACGCCAAGGCATCGGCAAGAATCAACCGCCCTTCCGCATCCGTGTTGATGACTTCAACGGTCTTGCCATTATAACAGGTAATCACGTCCCCTGGTTTAACGGCGTTGCCGCTTGGCATGTTATCTGTGGCAGGCACAATAGCAATGACATTGATATGTTTGGGCTGCTCTTCAGCCACACCAAGCATGGCCGCCAGTACCGCCGCACCGCCGCACATATCGTATTTCATCTCTTCCATTCCAGCCCCGGGCTTTAAGGAAATACCCCCAGAGTCAAAGGTCAGCCCCTTTCCGACAAGAAGAAGGGTTGGAGCTTTTTTATTCTGACACCGATACTCAACAATCACCATCCGGGGTTCAGCAGTTGACCCTTGATTTACCGCAAGGAGTCCGCCCATGTTATGACGCACACACTCCTTCTTGCCAAGAATAGTCGTTTTAACCTTATATTTTTGTGCAAGAACCGCGCCAAACACCCCAAAATCAGCAGCAGTCCAGAAGTTACCTGGCTCATTGGCCATATCCCGCGCAACAATGCCTATTTTAGCCGCACATTCAGCCCGCTTGATCCCCTGGCGAAAAAGAGCGACATCAGACCCTGGGAAAAAAGAGATTTTGTTAATCTTTGTCTGTGTATCCTCATCCGCTTTTTTATGCCGATCAAACTGATAGCGGCCAAGAAGAAAACCTTCAGTAAACCTTTCTCCTGCCGGTGCCCCATCAATATCAAGGAATTCAAAAGAGATACCGAGATGACGCACCTTGAGTTTGGTAATCGCTTGGGCAACGGTACCGCCGCAGACACGCATTGTTTCAAGATCTTTCTTCTCTTCCCCCACACCAACAAAGAGAAGTCTGCTGCACACCAAACCTGGCTCAGGATAGACGAGATATGTTTCCCCCTTCTTGCCGGAAAAGTCCTTCAATTTCATAGGCCGATCAAGGTAGGAGTAGAAGATTGAATCCTTCTCCTTCGGAACAACCATCTTCTCACCTTGGCCCACCAAAACCACCAACAGATCACCAGTAAACGAGCCGCTATTTTTCGTTGAAACAATAATCATGACAATACCTATAATTTAAAAAATGACCGCCAAATAACAAAACAACAAGGCACAGATAATAAAGTTAATCCCGATAAAAGACTTCATGTCCAGGTACTCACTGAACTCAACAATGGCGAAACGCCAGAGGATATAGCCGCCGGCAATAACCGCATTCATCATAAAAAAGGCGGAAAGGACATCCACTGGGAATTCAGGGATCTTAAAGTAAAATTGCTCTAAAAAATCCAGATGAAACTGGCGTCCTATTGTGGGAATAAAATTGCCTAACCCATCGGCAAAAAATTCCATCCGATACACCAACTCACCCGTAAATGCCATGGGAATGAGAACCGGGACCATGGGGGACAGATGCCCGCAGATTGGATCATTATCCACACCAAAGAGTCTGGCACCAAGTTTAATCAACCACAGGACAAAGAAAGAGCACAATATCAATATAACACTAAACACCAGGGCATCAGGGAGATTAAGAATCTCACGGTACTCCGTATAAATTGGTTTATCCCGCAGAAAACGGGCCAGTTGTGAACCCATGAGGAATGGCACAATATAGGTACAGGTAATATAGCGTCCCTGGTTTTTAATCAATTCGATGTATGGGTTGCGCAGGAGCAGTTGGGGGGAATCGCGATCACAAAGGGGTAAACAGTGACCGCACACCAGACAGTGGAGATTATGCTTTACGGAAATAGCGCCTAGATAGACAGGACAACCCACCTTCTCAGCATTACCCCGTTTACAGGCAATAGTTTTGCACCCCCGGCATTTCTTATTATTCGCTCTGAATTCGGTGATGGACATGGTGGCAGCAGCGCCTGTCATTCTTCCCAGGGGGCAAAGATGACGACACCATGCCTGGCCTGGATATAAGACAGCTAATAGAGCCGAACCGAAAACAATGGATAACACAAGATAGGACGTGCCACGGGGCCATTGATCCAGACCAGCAACAACCTCCACCCAGATGATGAGTCCTAAAAGAAAAACGGACATATACACGCCGTAATCCTGCAACCATTTAGGAACGGGCAGATTTAAAGACAACCCTTTTTTCTGCAGAAAGACACCAAGCCCAGGAAACGGGCAGATGCCGCACCACATGCGCCCCACAAAAAACCATGAGAGAACAATGGCCGGCCATAATAGGCCCCAGGTGAGATACACGCTGAAATTGGCATCCGCATCCTGCGGACCAAAAAAACCGGAGACAACAACGATGACAAAGAGGACATCACCCAGGGTCCGCAACAGGGCATAATGATGCCTAGCCGCAAGAAAACGCCTGATTCCAGGGAAATATTTAAACAGATCAATCCCGGGGCCATCGTCAAATGACATCAGGCTCTTGAGTATTTTCTTCCACCAATCCATTATACGCTATCCCAAGGGTTCTAAAACGACATCCACCTGAAACTTCTCTTTATTACGAATCACCTGCAGGGTTATAACATCAGCAATTTTAAAAGTATTTAAAATTCGAGCCAGGTCATGCTGATCATGGATCTCATTGCCGTTGATACCAATAATGATATCACCCAGGATCAATTGCCCTCTCTGTTGTTTTGTGCCAAGGATACCGGCCTTTTCAGCACTTGAACCTTTCTCGACATTTATAACGAGAACGCCGTCAATGTCAAAACGTTTTGACAATTGCGGGGTCGCTATGGAAATACCCAAACTGGGTTTAAGCACCTTGCCGTATGTGATCAAATCAGGGACAACATTATTCACCTGATCAACAGCCACGGCAAATCCTATACCGGAGCTCACTCCTGCCGGCGAATAAATGGCGGTATTGACGCCAATAAGCCTCCCTGCACTATCCAGCAATGGCCCGCCTGAATTGCCGGGATTAATCGCGGCATCCGTCTGAATAACACCCTCAATGGTTATCCCTGTCACCGAGGTAATTTCACGCCCCAGGGCACTGACAATACCGGAGGTCAGGGTATGATCGAGACCAAAGGGATTACCAATGGCATAGACCCGTTGACCAACAAGGAGATTATGACTTTCACCCACCGGGATGGGGTGTAACTGGGCGGCTGGTGCTGAGATCTGCAACACCGCAAGATCTTTTTCAGGCGAGGCCCCAATGAGTACCGCCTTCCATGTTGTATTATCTTCGAGGGTGACATGAATACGCGAGGCATCTTCAATCACGTGATAATTGGTAACAATACGCCCCTCTTTATCCCAGACAAACCCTGAACCGGTACCTTTAGGTATTTCATCGGCGTTCAGACTGAAAAAATTACGCACGACTTCGACAGAGGTAATATAAACCACGGAGGGGGAGATCGAGGCAAAGAGTTCGATGCCATTTTGTTCATCAGACGCAAGATCTCCCCGGGCTGTAACGGCACGGGGAACAGCATCTTGCTTGAAATTAAAGGTCTCGGGCCTGAAAAAAAGAAACCACAGGATGGAGGCAATAACAAGAAACCAGACAAGGGGAATGAAGGAAAGTCTTCTGTTAAGAGCCATAGAGAGAGATACCCTGCATCATAAATTAAGAAGCAATTTAGCAATCATGAAATAGGCGGCAACACCGACAATATCGATTGACGTGGTCACAAAAGGACCCGTTGCCACGGCAGCATCAATGTCTAAGCGTTTCAGGACCAGGGGCACAAAGGTACCAACCGTGGCGGCCAAGGTCATCGCAAATAAGACAGATATGCTCACCACAAGGCCGAGCATGGGCATGTCACCGTGGGTAAAATAAGCAACGCCACCGAGAAGACAGCCATACAATGTGCCAAGCAGTACGCCGACCCGCATCTCCTTGAAGACAACGCGCCACAACTCATTCATGTTAATTCGACCCGTGGCCATACCACGGACAATGATGGTTGAAGACTGGGTGCCGATATTGCCACCCATTCCCATGACAATGGGAATAAACCCGGCAAGGGCCAAGACCTGCTGCAATTCATTTTCAAAGACATTAATAATAACCAGAGCCAGCAAACCACCAATCCAGCTCGCAAACAACCATGGCGCGCGCGTAATTGCCATATCGAAAGTGGATTTGAGTAAAATTTCATTATCTTTACCCGCACCAGCCATCACCAGGAAATCCTCTGTGGCCTCTTCACGGATAACATCTATAATATCATCAACCGTAACAATACCAACCATTCTGCCACTGGCATCAATGACTGGAACCGCGAGTATATTATACTGGGAGACAATATGAGCCACCTCTTCCTGGTCCGTTTCAGTGGGAACAGAAATAACATTGGTGTTCATGATATTTTTTAACTGACGATACGGCTTGTGGGTAAGCAATTCCCGTAGCGACAAGACCCCGACAAGTTGCCCCTCATCGCCATGGTTAATATAGAGATAGAAGGCCATTTCCATCTCCTCGCTGTTTTCCTGCACCCATTTGATAGCATCGTCAACGCTGAGTTCATCATCCAGGGATAAAAAGTCGGGTGACATCCGTCCCCCAGCCGTTTTCGAATCGTATTGAAGCAGATCCTCAACTTCTTCCCGATCAGCGCGATGCATAAATTGCCGAATTTCTTCAGCAAATTTATCGGGTAGATAATCAAAGATATCAGCGGCATCATCGGGGGCCATGGTTTGAATAACAGAGGCAAGATATTGAGGCGTAAGACCATCAACTAGCTCCAGCAGGATGGTCTTATCAAGCTCTCCCAGGAAATCAGCAATCTGGTGTGTTTGGACAACAACACTAAAAACCTGCGTTCTTTCGTTGAGGGTTAAATACCTGAAAACCCACGCAATATCAGCAGGATGGGTCTTCTTCATCAGCTTAAGAAGCCGATCGATGGCGTTGCGGCGATGGAGCCTGCGGATGGTATCAAGAAGAACCATACCTTCACTGGCTACCATTTCGTTTTTAGCATCTTTTTGCATAATAATTGCCGAGAGAGCTGAAGGGATCGAACAGTCTTGAGGTTAAGAAGGCGGACTATAAAGGAAAAACGAAGCTAAATCAAGAAATGATGTCTTTTGTGACTTTTAAGAAGACGTTATTCACCCAAAGGACCTGGAACAAACCGGACGGTTTGATCCAGGTTTATTCTAAAAAAAATCTATCTAAAAGATCAGAGGGTTATCGCTCAATTCAAACAACAGGAAATTTTGATCTTGTTTTCAAATTAATTCTCATCCACAATAGTTGTAAAGGCAGAGGAACTCACCTCATTGGAGCAGATGGAAGACATTCATGCAGATCAAGATCACCTTACAAATCATTACTGGAGCATTGTGTTTATTTATATTCAGCACAGCCCCGGCACATGCGGAACAAGATAGTGCTCCTTTACGCTTTAGCCCTATAATCATAGTTGATGCAGCCCCTGGACAGGGGAGTAACAAGATATTGATAATGCAGCCATACCCATTAAGAAATGATTCACTAAACTATCACCATAACCCAAACGAACTACGCATTGTCGACCTCAACAAATACTCCCTTGCCCTGGGGGCCACGGCCCACATTAATAAGCAGCTCAATATTGGCGCTACCTGCGGTGTGCCGCTCACGAATGAAGAAACTGTCCAGGTGGAGGACATATCCATAGAAGCAATGGTCACCATGCAATTTTGACAACTGTCAGAGACCACACCAGGCTGTCCTCCGCCATTAACTGGAATGGGCCAGGGGAAACGACCCATTTAGTATTGCTAACTGGGTCGTTTTATTTACGAAAGGGTATTGGGTTACTAGATTATTTTAGAACAACAGTGTAGCATTTAGAAAATGCTGTTAAATTACTGACCCTTACCCCTGAGTCCCCATGCTCAATAGTTTCCGCAATCTCTATCTCCACATAAAGGATTCACCATTCTGGAAGGAAATTGTTGTCCATGCGGCATCATTATCATTTAAATCCGTCCTCTCCTTGGTTCCCGTCCTGGCGTTAATCTTTTCGGTTGCCAAAGGCTTCGGTCTGCAGGCAACCATTGAGCCGCTAATCCTGAATAATATTGTTGTTGGAGGGAAAACCAATGACCTTGTCCCGCAGATCCTTGAGTATGTCAGCAGGACAAATGTAAAGGCCCTTGGCACAATCGGC
>JAQIBE010000215.1 GCA_027859235.1 Desulfobulbaceae bacterium | reverse complement strand
ACCGTGCAGAATTCACATTTATACGGACAACCCCTGGTGGTCTGAATCATATTCTCGAAAAAGTATTTTTTCCTGGGATATAAACTCCGGTTGGCCGTGGGGATAACCTCCATCCGGGTGTATTCATCCTGACGGTAGGTAGGCTGAAGATTGTTGTTCTCGGCATCGGTTACGATGCGGGGCCATAACTCGTCCGCCTCACCGATAATGACCGAATCGACATGGGCTGCGGCTTCCTCTGGCATGTTTGAGACATGGATCCCGCCCATGACAACCTTGATCCCCCGCTTGCGGAACAGGTCGGCAATCTCGTAGCCGCGCGGGGCCAGGGGCGTCATGGCCGTGATGGCAACAAGATCAGGGGTGATGGATTCATCAAGGGGGGTGATGGCCTCATCAATATAGGTGATGGTGTGGTTATCCGACGTCAACCCGGCCAGGGTGGCGAGGGCAAGGGGCGGAAATTTGAAGAAGAGGACGTCCCAGAAACTGCCCTTGGGCCAACCGGGAACGACAAAGAGAATATGCATAGGTTACGTAATAAAAGTAGTGTGAATTTAGGTTGATAAATACAGCAGTTACGACTTCCCGGTAACAATCTCTATCCTCTTTTCCAATGTCTGTAAACGGCTATTTAAAGGAATATAGAAAAGAGTAAGTTTCAGCATGAATTTGTACTCATCCGGTTATTTCGCATATAACAGCTGAAATCTATTCAAAAAACCTTTACCATAAAACATCTATCCCATATATTGATCATGTTGTCTTCTTATGTGGCGAATGTTCCAGATCAAATTTTAGTTGAGGAGAGTTCAATGAAGAATATTATGTACCTATTTCTAATCGTTGCAGCTGTTTCTGGACTCAATGGTTGTGGTCCCACCAGATCAGATGGTGTCGTTGCCTTGGCACCAGATCAGGTGTCTAAATTGGCTGATTTTAGTCCCAATCAATTTGACCATAAGGTTTATGTGCGCGGGATGGCAAAAGTAGCCAGGAATACCCTGTATTGGCAGGACCCAGACGCCCGTCTTGGTGATTTTCAATTTGTTAATATCCAGGGTCCATCTGCTCAATATCTTCCTGTGAATCCTAATTTCATTCATGAACCATATGTCCGAGCATTTGCTGATTTTTTTGAGAACAATCTTGATTTGCAGCAGAAATCAAGTGGCAATACCTTACTGGTCAAGACGGCTGTGGTGGAATGTAATCCTGGAAGTCGTGCTGCCCGGTATTGGGTTGGCCTGGGTGCGGGTAAGGCTGCTGTAACAGTGGTTGGCGAGGTGTATGAACCGGGGAGAGACACACCCTCCCTCAAAATTTATGCCAGAGATACCGCTTCGGCTGGTGCTTTTGGTGGCGACTCCATGTCAATGATGAATCATATCATGCAGGTGATAGCGGTTCGGGTAACCACTGTTCTTGAAGAGCGCATTGACGTTGAAACTACTGGACACTGATAGGAAATTTAAATGGTTGACCGCACGTTAATTGATGAATTGAAACAGCTTGTTGTTACGGCTCTGCGGATCGAGGATTTTGATCCCCGGGATATTAAGGATGATGAGCCGTTATTTGGTGATGAGGGGCTGGGCCTCGATTCCGTCGATGCGTTGGAACTTGTCGTCCATATTGAACAGCAGTATGGCATTCAGATCGAAGATGAAGAGGTCGGCCGTACAGCCTTTGCCTCCATAACGGCACTGGCAGAATTTATCGCTGCGAAACAGGCATAGGGAAAACTTTTTCCCCTCTCTAAAAATTGGTGGCCGTTAAGAATGTTGACCAGGTAAGCGTAGATTCCGGGTAAGCGCAGACTCCGTTGTAGCAATTTCTTTACACCCCCTTATGCAGCTATGGACATCTCGTTGACCATGTTATCTTTTTACAACTGCTTAGAAATAGACCCTGGCTGTCTGCATAGCCCGGGTCTATTATGTTTTGGCAACTTTATATGAAAGTTTTTGAGACTGAAGTTCGGGTGCGCTTTAATGAAGTTGATCAGTGGGGTATTGTCTATTATGCCAATTATTTCACCTATGTTGAAGTCGCCCGGGCAGCGTTGCTGGAACAGGTAGGGCTTCTGCCTGTTCTGCTTTCAGGTATTGGCTATACGGCTCCAATTGTGCAGCTGCAGAGTAATTTCAGATCATCAGCCACGTTTAATGAGGTCTTAACGGTGCAGCTTTTTCTGATACCTCAGGCCACGGCAAAACTCGTGTTTGGTTTCACCATACGCAGCAAAACAACGGGCAAGGTGGTTATGGATGGTGAGTCGACGCAGGTTCTTCTGAATAACAAGGGGTTCATGGTCTTTCAATTTGATGCTGAGTTGTCTGAAAAAATGGCCGCTCTCCATGATTTCTTTCATCTTGATACCCCGCAGCCTTAATATCCAATGAAAACCTGTATTTTGCTCCCTGCCTATAATGTCGAATCCACTCTGGGAGAACTCCTTGAGCAGCTGCTTCAATATGATCATTCCATCCTGGTTATCAATGACGGTTCAAGTGATAAGACCGGGGAAGTAGCGCGTCATTATGTCGGTGATCGGGTTGGACTGATCAGCCATCCAGAAAATTGCGGTAAGGGCAGGGCCATGCGTTCAGGCTTTGGTTGGGCCATGGAAAACCAATTTGAACTGGTGGTTGCCATGGATTCAGATCTGCAGCATGCCGTCTCTGATCTGCCCGGTTTAATTGATATCCTGCATGCGGGGCAGCTTGATGTCCTCATCGGTGATCGTATGCACGATCAAACCGATATGCCGCCGCCGCGGCGCTTTGGTAATTGGGGGTCGAGTCTGGGTACCGGGCGTTTTTGTCATCAGAAGATCTATGATGCTCAATGTGGCTTTCGACTTTTTCGTATGGAAACGTGCAAAACAATGTTCAGTGAGTTAAAGTTAGACCGCTATGTCTCTGAAAGCGAGGTCCTGGTCCGTTCGTCCATGAATCTTTTACGTATTGGTTTTGCTCCCATCACTGTCATTTATCCTGAAGACCTTGAGCATAAATCGTTTTACAGACCGTGGGTGGATACCTTTCGGATTATTTTTTATTTTACAGGTGAACTGCTGCGCCGAACCTTTACCGCT
>JAQIBE010000195.1 GCA_027859235.1 Desulfobulbaceae bacterium | reverse complement strand
TGCAGAAGTTTCAACAGGACATCCGGGTCTCCCTGCTTTTTTGTCGCCGTGTTCTCGTCCCGGGCATCATCCGCCTCGACAAACTCTTGCAAGCCATTCATGATTGTTTTGAGGTTCTGGGCAAAGACATCCAGCAACTCTTCAATATTGTCCAGGGTATTGTCTTTTATGGCTGCTTCAAGATCAGCGCCGGCAGCTTGCAGGGGTTCGGCGCCGAGATTGCCGGCTACACCCTTGACCGTATGCGCCAAACGGACGCCCAGTTCCTTATCTTCTTTTCCCAGGGATTCTTTGATCTTTCCGGCTGCATCACCATACTCCTTGTAGAAATCCTTCAGCAGGCCCCGGTACAGATCCTTATTGCCGCCGACCCGGGAAAGACCATTTACTATATCTATACCCGGCAGACTTGCAGGCATTGGTGTTGCGGATATCTTTAATTTCTTTTCCCGCCTGCTCTTTCCCTTTGGCCTGCCTTTATCCGGCTTGATCCATTTCAGCAGTACCCGGTACAATTCCGCAGGATCAATAGGCTTGGGCACATGGTCAACCATACCGGCGGCAATACTTTTCGCCCGGTCACCGGCCATGGCATGGGCGGTCATTGCAACTATGGGTACATTCCTGGTTGCTGATTTCGAATTCCGGATTTTCTTTGTAGCGGCAAATCCATCCATTATCGGCATTTGAATATCCATGATGATGACGTCGTATTTGTGTTTTTCCGCCAGCTCCACGGCCTCTTTGCCATCGTTGGCAAGATCAACCGCCAGGCCGGCCTGCTCAAGGATTTCCCGGGCCACCTGCTGGTTGATCTTGTTGTCCTCGACCAGGAGGACCCTTGCTCCGTCGATGTCCTGAAGTTGCTCCGGCCCCCGGGCAACTTTGATAATTTCCACATCCCTCTTGTCAGCGCCGACGATAATGTCCATTAAGGTATCAAGCATGACAGACGGGGTCACCGGCTTGCTCAGAAAGCCGTCCACGCCGATATCCTTGGCCTGCTCCTGAAGTTCCCCCCGGCCATAGGCGGTGACCATGATAATCGTGGGGGTTTTACTTAAACCCGTATCTTTTTTGATCCGGGCGGCGGACTCAAGACCATTCATACCCGGCATCTTATAGTCCATCAGCACCAGGTCGAACGGGCGGCCGGCAGCGGATGCTTTTTCGAGTTCAGCCAGGCCATTCTCGCCGGAATCAGCCTCGGCCACCTTGAATTTCAATGACTCCAGCATCTCCCTTAAAATATCCCGGGAGCTGCTCTGGTCGTCAACGACCAGGACCCGCAGTCCGGCAAGAGTGCCATGGCTGATCTCTTCCTGGTGTTGCTGGATCGGCTGTAATCCGAGTTCAACAGTGAAATTGAAGATGCTTCCTTCACCCTCGACACTGCTCACGGATATTTCACCGGCCATCAGTTCCACCAACTTTTTGCTGATCGACAACCCCAGGCCGGTGCCGCCGTATTTGCGGGTGGTTGAGGTGTCGGCCTGGGAAAAGGGGTTGAATAACTGTTTCATCTGTTTCCTGGTCATGCCGATCCCGGTATCACGGACGCAGAACCCTAGTGTTGCCTTATCGGTTTTTTCTGCCACTAGTTCTGCCGAGATTAATATCTCGCCTTTTTCGGTAAATTTCACCGCATTGTTGGCAAGATTGGTCAGCACCTGGCCAAGGCGCAATGGATCACCAACGAGTGATAACGGGACAGACCGCGGAGTGGAGATCAAAAGCTCCAGATCCTTCTCGTCGGCCTTCTGCGATATCATGTTAGACACATTTTCCAGCATGGTATCCAGTTGAAAATCCACGTATTCCATATCGAGACTGCCGGCCTCGATCTTGGAAAAATCCAGGATGTCGTTGATGATGCCCAGCAGGGAGTCGGCCGATAATTGGACATTGGTGATATAGTCACGCTGTTCTGCGGTGAGATCGGCCTGCAGGGCCAGATAACTCATGCCGGTAATCGCGTTCATCGGGGTCCTGATCTCATGGCTCATGTTGGCCAGGAAATCGGACTTCTGAGCATCCAGTTCCTTAAGACTCTGGTTCACCGCCAGTATCTCTTCATTCATTGTAGCCATGTCGTTATTGAGTTCTGCCATTCTCAGGGCCCGCTCAGCCAACTCAATCTCCATGTTTTTCCGCTCGGTAATGTCCTCAATGGCTAGAAGGATGATCCGCTCTTTGCCCCACATCTGTTTAACCTGCCGGGCATTTAACAACATAGTGCGGTGGCCGATGGTGGCAAAATCGTGTTCAACCTCATAGTTGTCAAAACTGGTCTGTTCGGGCAGGATGTCTTCCAGCAGCTCCCGCAGTTTGGGGATATCCCACTGCTTATTGCCCAGGTCATAGATCAGCTGCCCCACGGTATCTTCAGGGTTTACCTTGAAAAAATCGTAGAAGGAGCGGCTGACGGTGACCACCCTGAGGTCCTGATCCAGGGAAATTAAGGGTTCACGCACGGTGTTGATGAGATTCTCAGCGTATTCGCGGTCGTCATCCGCCGCTTTTTTAATAACCTCCAGTTCTTTTAGGGTCTTTTCCTGGCCGGTTTCTATCACCTTGCGCTCGGTGATGTCCTCAATGGCCAGCAGGATGATTCGCTTTTTGCCCCACACCTGTTCAATCTGGCGGGCATTCAGCAGCATAGTGCGGTGGCCGATGGTGGCAAAATCGTGTTCAACCTCATAGTTGTCAAAACTGGTCTGTTCGGGCAGGATGGTTTCCAGCAGCTCCCGCAGTTTGGGGATATCCCACTGCTTGTTGCCCAGGTCATAGATAAGCTGGCCCACGGTCTCCTCCGGCTTGACCTGGAAAAAATCATAGAAGGAACGGCTGACGGTGACCACCCGGAGGTCCTGGTCCAGAACGATTAAGGGTTCGCGCACGGTGTTGATGACACTCTCGGCAAACTCACTGGATTTTGTGATGATTTCTTCCCTGCCCATTTGCTGTATCCTTGCTTTTGGTGCTGCCTTACCTTGTAATCGGTATAAGAAACAAAAGGGGGTCAAGTTGGCTTAATATCTTCCGCAAAATAACCATGCCCAACCATGCCAATAATAGAACAAGCAAAATTCGGGTGCTTGTGAATATGATCTGTTCCCAGCTAACCCCTTTGAACTGCTTCAAGAAACTAGCCAGAATTATTCCCTTCTTTGGTAAGAATTAACCCAACGATGCTCAGAGAATTGTTTGGCTACCGCCATGTACGTTCACACTCATTCTTTCAGTAAATTCTAGCGAATACCAGGAATCATATCAAATTGTTTCTTGACCCCCTTTTGTTTGCTCTAATGCTAATGGCACTCTGAGTGGCCTGCTAGTTTGCTGAACGAGACCTAATGCCTTGTTTTTGCTGCTATTGAGTCAAACAAAGATTTGACCCCTTTTGGTGGAAGTTAAACTTAGCAGCATAACTTTCTACTTTGAATCCATCCCTATTTAAAATGGGGGGGGATTACCACCCCATGTCGGTTCGATCCCGATCTCCGGTACCAGATATAGCAAGGGCCCCAGTGGATAAATCCGCTGAGCCCTTTTATTCTAGTTACCCGTTCCAGTCACCTGTTGGCTGGTATCTCTTTAGCCGGTCAGGCCAAACTCGTTGATGTCGAGGGTAAACGTCTTGTTATCGGTCACAACCAGTTTATTTTCTCGGGACTGAGTGTATTCAGCCTTTTCGATATCCGCGGTTATCGGCAATACATTGATAATGTTACCGGAATCC
Source organism: Desulfobulbaceae bacterium (assembly GCA_027859235.1). Classification (GTDB taxonomy): domain Bacteria; phylum Desulfobacterota; class Desulfobulbia; order Desulfobulbales; family SURF-16; genus JAJRUT01. Next base: position 26 of record JAQIBE010000195.1, on the reverse strand, counting down.
GCAAGGCCAATGATACGAATGCGTTT
>JAQIBE010000167.1 GCA_027859235.1 Desulfobulbaceae bacterium | reverse complement strand
TTTTTTTACAACTATCTTAACAAAAACTATTTTGCAGCATCCAGCAACTTCACTAAATCTTCAGTAATATCGAGTTCAGGGTCGCCAAAAACAATCATACCACTGCGTGAGGCCACATCAGAGTCAATGATCATGGTGTAACCATTGTCCTTGCCAAATGTCTTTAATACGCCATCAAGCCGGCCTATAATTGGTTGCAAATGCTTTTTCTTTAACTCATTCACTTCATAATTAGCATCATCCGCCTTCACTTTCAGGTCACGGTTCATCATACCGGCTTCACGTTGCTTTTCCTTGAGAACCGCAGGAGACCATACGGATTGACTCTTCTCAATCTCCTCGGCTAAGGCCTGCAACTTGGCATCTTCTGCCTCAAACTTCTTCTGAAGTTCCCGTTGCCTCGTGCCAATAATTCCCTGGGCCACCTTTCCATCTTCAGAACCAAAAAGTACGGCTTGAACAGATACGAAAGCAATTTTTGATTCAGCCTGCACAGAACTAGACAACGCTCCTACACAGAACATGCAACTTACAGCGACAAGGGCAACAAAACGACTCATCTTCATCGACAACTCCTTTTAACAATTCATTAGAAAAGTACAGGACCCAAAACGGTCAATAATAAAAGCCAAACATGGAGTCATAAAAAAAGCCGAGGCGAACACCTCGACTTTTCTATGACATTGCAGGCAATTTACTGAATGATAAAGTCATCACGGCGATTTTGCGACCATGAATACTCATCATGACCAAAGAGGAGAGGATTTTCCTCGCCATAGGTTCGGGTAAAAATCCGATCACTGGAAACACCGAGATTCATCATATATTTCTTGGCAACCAAGGCACGTTGTTCACCGAGAGCAATATTGTACTCCTTGGTGCCGCGCTCATCGGTATTACCTTCAATGGTAATTTTATAAGTTGTATTCGCCTTCAAAAATTCAGCATTACCTTCAATACGGGATTTTTGATCATCACGAATAACGAAACGATCAAAATCAAAATAGACAGGAAGCATTCCTTCGTGGGTGCGACCCTCAACAATCTTGAAATTATCATTAGTGGCGGTTCCACCATCAGAATCAATAGGCTCTACACTGCCGGCAGTAGCACCAATATCAGGAGCATCAGTAACTGTGGGTGAAACTGTAGTCGCACCAGAACCTTCGGCAGGATCGCTGGGGACATTATCCTTGGCGCAACCAGAAGTAAACAAAGCAAGTGACGCCACCATTCCTGACACACATAATGTTTTAACAATTTGTCCTTTCATGCAAATCTCCCTTGTATTAAGCATATAAAATCAATTTGGCATTTCATATATTTTGAAAAAATATAATCACACATCTAATGGAACAGCAATATAAGAATAATATCCACTAGTTTTTAATTAAGGTAAAGAAAACTCAGGGTGAACACAATGTTTTTCTTAGAATCTCTTTAGAATTTACAAACATTTCTTCCCACACGGTTTATTTTATTGTCAGCAGCAGGACAAACGGAGTAGTCATCCATTTCTTTTGGATATAAAAACAAAAGGTTATACGTTAATTTCAACCCCGTTCAAAGTCCACATTGAATGACCTTTTTCGATAGAGTATAATGAATATCCTTGACCTAAAAAAAGATACCTATCTAGCCCTCTCCAAATGAGTTTAAACAATATGACGAACATTATTACGGATCAAGAGTCCGCAGTATCTGAAATGATTTCTAAGAACAAATGGGGAACCTTCTTTGGGATTTCTCAAAAGACCCTTGATACGGTCTGGGGAAACCTGACGAAAGAAGACCCCAACAGCGTCGCCTATGTCACCATGGAAATTGGTGCGGATTTAGACGTCTTTCATCCGGTACAAAAGAAACTTCAAGATCTACAAATCACAAGTTCAACCAACTCCACCTTTGACCATTACACAAAATTATTTCTCCACGGACCTGAGAAAATACCTAATTATGGCGGTGGGTTAGGAATACTTGCCGGCGACACCTTAAAAAGCCTTGCTGAAATGAAGATCCCAACGGTGGGAGTTTCATTGTTATACAGAAAGGGTTATTTTTCCCAGCTTGTTGACGCAACCCTTGGGCAAATCTGCACCGCAACAGATTGGTCACCTGAGAACACCCCCACCCTCTACCTCATGCGTGACCCTGAAAACCCAACGATTCCTCTCGAAATTAAAGTGCCTTTTTTTGATGAATATGACAATAGAACAGAGGCCTGTGCCAGGATCTGGCTCAAGCTTGAAATCAATCACACCCTTGATTATTTCACCCCCGAAATACTGTTGGATTACGACATCCCGTCATCACCTGCCTGGATACAGGAGGCTGCTCAACATCTCTATGAGAGTCGTACCGATCAACATAAGATCATCCAACGTCGGCTTCTGGGGGCAGGTGTTATTCCTGCCCTCAATGCCCTTGGCATGCAGGTGTCCACAATCCACCTGAATGAACAACATGGTGTGGTGGCGATCCTGCACCTCATTGTTTCACAACTGCAGGAAAAACTCGGCAGCGAGTACCATCTAATTGCAAGCGATGAAGATATAATGAACGCAGCTGAAGCAGTTGCGGCAAATGTTGTCTATACAATACATACACCGGTCAAAGCCGGCCATGACCGTTTTGACAAAGCGATGTACAAACATTTTGGCCACACATTTTGCGGGCGGATATTACACCTCCTGGCCATAGATGATGAGCAAGATCACGTGTATAACTTTACCTCACTTGCCATGCGGGTAAATCGTGCCACAAACTCTGTCTCAAGACTGCACCGGGGTGTAACAAAAAAACAATTCCCGCAGTTCTCACAGAAGATATCCGCCATCACCAATGGTGTGCATCACCTCTCATGGATCAGTGAGGCGAAAGCTGACCTCTATAACAGTTTTGAAGAACTGCAGAACTGGCAGGACAACCCCTCTGTTTTTACAAACTGTAAAAGACTCATCAGCAAACCAAAATTCAGGTTCTACTTCAAACGAGCGTGGTATGAAGACACCAAGGCCCTGATTAATTATGTTAATGCCATGCTGGTAACACATCGCAATACCAGCCTTGCAACATGGATTGACCCGCCCAACTACCTTTCATACCAAGACCTCCACTATAAAAGTCTTCTTTCGCCAGATGCCTATACCATAGGTTTTGCTAGGCGATTTTCCACCTACAAAAGGGCTGATCTTATTTTTTCAAAGCTTGACCAGCTCGCCCGGATCATTGTCGAAACAAATAGTCCCATTAATTTTATTTTTGCCGGCAAGGCCCACCCGGCTGACGAACCCGGCAAGCAGCTCATTAAACAAATTCTTTCTATTCAAGAAGAACTTTTCACCAAGACAAATGGTCTTGGTAAAATTGTTTTCATCCCCAACTATGACATGAAAATCGCCAAACTCATGGTGGCAGGCGTCCATGCCTGGCTCAACAGCCCTAAGCGCCCACTTGAAGCCAGCGGAACCAGCGGCATGAAGGCGGCTATGAATGGCGTTCCCAATATTTCGATTATGGATGGCTGGTGGGCAGAAGGCTATCATGACGGATTAACCGGCTGGAAGTTTGGCATGGAGACGGATGTTGAAGAGGCGTGCCTCAGTGAGTCCAAATCAACATTACTCTATGAGGAAGATGCCGCATCATTATATAACGTTCTCCCTGAGATCCTGCAGGCCTTTTACGATGATGAACAAGAAACATATATTGACAAATGTTTAAAAAACATTGAGCTCAACATTCCTATTTTTAACACGCACCGCATGGCAGCGGAATATGTTGATCGTTACAACCTTAAACTTTCACCTGCAACCCAGAAGCATATCAGTTCTCTGCAAAAGGCGTATAACAGTGATCAAGTTGAATAAGCAGTTGTACAAAAATATGACCAACGACATGGCCAAGGAGATGGCCATAGCCGCATAAGGGGGGTATAAAGAAATGGCTATCAACGGAGTCTGCGCTTACCCGAAGTCTGCGCTTATCCGGAGTCTACGCTTACCTGGTTAATATTCTTAACGGCCCCTAAATTAAAAAAACAGCAGGACTATTTCTATTTAGCGAAAAGCCAGGCAGATATAGGCTGATTTGACAAAGTTACAGTAGCTTTATGTCTAAGTCGGCCAGGTTCCTGGTATTTATAAAAAAAAACAGAGTAACTATCCGTAATGTGGACCGCAAAAGACATCTATTACATTTCTGATTCAACGGGCATTCTCGCTGAAACCCTTGGCCGCGCTCTCACCTGCCAGTTCCCTGCAATTTCATTCACGGAACATACCTTCCCCTTCATTCAGACCACCGAGGAAGCACAGCAGACCCTTGAGGAAATACTGCGGAAATCATCAGGATTACAGCCCGTCATCTTTTCAACCATCATGAATCCGGACATCCGCGACATCTTTGACCATGCCAACGTTGAATTCTTCGACGGATTTGCCTCCCATCTCAGTCGGCTGGCAGATTGTCTTGAAGCAATCCCCCTCCGTGTCCCAGGCTATACCCATTTTCAGGAAGACACCGCCATGGACGCCAGAGTTGAGGCCATTAACTACTGCATGGAACATGATGACGGCTCAAAAGCAAATGAGTACGACGAGGCGGATGTTATTATTCTTGGCGTTTCCAGAGCAGGAAAAACGCCGGTGAGTGTGTATCTAGCCACCCACATGGGAATAAAAACGGCAAATTTTCCTTTAACCGATGAACACCTGTCCAAGCATTACTTACCCGAGCACATCATCAATAATAAGGTTAGAGCCGTGGGCCTTACGGCCATACCGGAAATATTGCATCAGATCCGGGAGAAACGATATGCCAACAGTAATTATGCAAAGATGTCCACCTGCCGCGAAGAGGTTCGCCAGGCCCAGCAAACGTTTTTGAAGTATGACATCCCCTATATTTCTTCCACAAAAAAATCCATTGAAGAGATTTCAGCGCAGATATGTCAAGAACTTTCCATTGAACGCACGAAGTGAAAAGGGCAAATAATTTCTAAGCAGTTGTAAAAAATAACATACCCAAGGAGATGTCCATTGCTGCCTGAGGGGGAATAAAGAAATTGCTATAACGGAGTTTGCGCTTATCTGGTTAACATTCTTAACACCCCCTAAGCTGTAACCCTTATTTCTTGATACCCCGCCCTGCCCAGCAGACCATCAGCCATACAGATATAATCAATGGTTTGCCAGCCAAACCCCAGCAGATCGGCACCCCACGCATCAATGGCCACCGGATCAAAGCCGCAGGCCATTTTGTTCTTAGGGGGATTGCATGTCGGGCCAAAGAGATGGGCCTCCTGCATGCCCACGGTGGCATCAAGCAGGGTGAAATCAGGGGTTCGGTAGCGGTTCAGATCAAATATGGCCCCATGGACATTGGCGTGGAATGAGGCCTTTTTCCAATGCCCCCCTTTTTGATAATGGGCAGGTGGAGGGGCACCCATCATATTTTTCATGGTAAGGGTCACCCCGGCCAGAGTATGGGCCTTCAGAACCGGCACGGAGATGAGAAAGACATCAAACAGGAGTTGCGGCAGATGCATCTCCGGCCAGCGTTTACAGGCCGTATTATGCAGGGCGACGCAGAGTTCGGTGTTCAAATCAATAAGCTCCACCTGTTGTTCTTTGCCAAGACGATCATAACCAAGGGCTGAAAAACAGTGGTGGGTGTCATACTGCAGCGAGCCGCATCCTGCACCGATGACAATCCGGGCATCACATCTGTCCTGAAGGTAACGCACCAGTTCCTGCACACAGGCCGCAGGGGTAGTAATGGGCGGGGGTAAATCTTCCACGAGATTGGGCATAATCAACACCTTCTTCCTGCCCGATTTAACAATACCATCCACGACATGTGCCTGATCAAGCAGGGATGTGATACTCTCCTGCCAACTGTGAAACTCAGTGAAAAAGACCTGGCCCATTGTCATCATAATAATTTTCTCCAAGCACTTGACCTGTTTTTATGCTACCACCCTGTGCAACCTACCTTTTAGTAACCAATAAATGAGACGTCATGATTACCATTAACAACCTTTCCCTGCAATATGGGGAAAAACACATCTTCCGCAATGTATCCAACAACATCAATAATAAGGACCGCATTGGTCTTGTCGGGGTGAACGGTGCCGGAAAATCCACCCTTTTGAAGATGATTGCGGGTGATACGGTCACCGATCCGGGAATTATTCAAAAATCAAAAGCAGACACCACAGGCTACCTGCCCCAGGAAATTACCGGGATTAATCTGGATGAAACCCTGTATAGGGAGGCGGAAACAGCCTTCAGCCACCTCCTTGAAAAACAGAAAGAACTGACTGCAATACACGACAGCCTCGGCGAAGTGGCACCCAACTCGAAAGGACTGGACAATCTTCTCGAACGTCAAGGGGATCTGCAGCAGTACCTTGACAGCGGCGATATTTTCACCATGCAGTCTTCCATAGAGAAGGTGCTCATGGGGCTTGGCTTTCGCACCAGTGATTTCAACAGCCCCTGCTCCACCTTTTCAGGGGGCTGGCTCATGCGCCTCATGCTGGCCAAACAGCTCCTGGCAAAGCCCTCCTTCCTCCTCCTTGACGAACCGACAAATCATCTGGATGTCCAGACCCTTACCTGGCTTGAAGACTTTCTCAAAGGGTATGAAGGCGGACTCATTATCATCTCCCATGATCGCATATTCCTTGACAACCTTGTCACTGCAATCTGGGAAATCAGCCTCGGCAACCTCACAGTATACAAGGGGAATTACTCTAAATTTGTGGTGGAGAAGGAAGAACGGCAGACGATTACCAAGTCCGCCTATGATAATCAACAGGCCAAAATCGAGCAGACCATGCGCTTTGTCGACCGATTCAGGTCAAAATCAACAAAGGCAAAGCAGGCCCAGTCCCGCTTAAAGCAATTAGACAAAATGGATCTCATAGAGATAGAGGATCAGGAAACAAAGATCTCCTTTCGCTTTCCCCCCTCTGCCCCATCGGGACGCAATGCCGTCATTATTGAGAAGCTTGAAAAAAGTTTCGGCGACAAGAAGATTTTTGCCGGTCTTGATCTGGAACTTGAGCGTGGTGATAAACTTGCCATTGTGGGTGCCAATGGCGCCGGGAAATCAACCCTTGTCAAACTTCTCGCCGGTCTGGATAAGCCTGATGGCGGCGTCATGCGCTTCGGCCATAATGTCATTGTCTCCTATTTTGGACAGCATCAGGCCCAGGAACTTAATCCAGAATTAACAGTGCTTGAGACCATGAATCGCATGGACATGGACAAGACCGTCTCACAAACCAGATCACTCCTGGGTGCCTTTCTCTTCAAGGGTGATGATGTTGACAAAAAGGTGGGGGTTCTTTCCGGCGGCGAAAAATCACGCCTTGCCCTGGCGAGAATGATTGCAACCCCTGCCAACCTGCTCATCATGGATGAGCCGACAAATCACCTGGATATGGGCAGCCAGGACATCCTCATGGAAGCCATGAATCAGTACGATGGCTCTATTGTTGTGGTGAGTCATAATCGCTTCTTTCTTGACCGGTTCACCAACAAGACGCTTGAACTAAAAGATGGCAAAGCAACTATTTATGAAGGGAACATCAGTTATTACATAAGTAAAACCCAACATAAAGAGAGCAATGAGGTTGTGGAGGGTAAACCAGCCCTCAGCAAAACAAGCAAACCTAAGGGTAAAAAGGCCAGGCAGGAACAGGCAAAACTGCGGAAGAATGAAACTCAGTCCCTTGCACCTCTCAAGAAAGAGGTGCAAAAATTAGAAGCTGCAATTGAGAAACAAGAGGCAGGCAAATCCGCACTTGAGCAATGCCTTGCCGACCCGAAGCTGTATGAGGATCAGGCAAAATTCACTGAAAAATCAAAGGAGTATGCCGCTGCCCAGAAAGATCTTGAACGAACCTATGGCAACTGGGAAGCCGCTCAAGACAAACTGGAACAGGCGAAACAAAAACTGCGCTGAAAACCATGACTACCTACTTAAGAAAAATTTGAAATTCCTTGAGAATCGGGTACATTGCAAAGGCTTTAATATAACTCAGCATATAGTTTTCTTTGCGGAATAAATGCTTGTTTACTGGGAACGTAGCAAAACAACCTTTTTAGTTTCCAGGGCAACACCTGGACATATAAAATCTGAAGGAGAGAGAAAATGAAAAAGTTTTTCAAAAAAGCTGTAATTGGTCTTGGGACTTGCGCCCTTCTTGCCGGTGCTTATGCCGCCCTGGCTTCTGCTCCAGGGCATGACAATGGACATATTGTAACGGCCACCCCAAACTCCACCATGAAAATGGTTATTCAGGGCAATGACGCCTTCAAGCATACTTATAATCGTGAGCATTTTGAACCATTTCAAGATGGTCAGGTGCCCAACCTCACCGTCATCACCTGTGCCGATTCCCGGGTTCACACCCAGCTTTTTGATTTTCAAGCGGACAACAACATCTTCATCATCAGAAACGTCGGCAACCAGATTCAGAACTCTGAAGGTTCTGTGGATTATGGTGTACGCCATCTGCCAACCAAGGTTCTTCTCGTTCTGGGGCATTCAAGCTGTGGCGCGGTGAAAGCCGCCATGGGCGATTATTCAGGAGAAACCCCGGGGATCAAGGAAGAACTTGACACCCTTCAGCCATCTATGGCTATGGATGATGGTTCCGGACCGTTCAATCATCGCTGGGCCCAGAATGTAGAACGCAACGTTGATGCCCAGGTTGCCTACGGACTGGAGCTTTACAAGGACAAAGTTGCAGCCGGTGAGCTTGCTGTTGTCGGTGCGGTATATGATTTCAATAACCTGTGGGGAAAAGACTTCGGCTCCCTCATTGTGGTCAACATCAATGGGGAAACAGATGTGAATAAAATGATGGGCCATCCTGTTTTGAATGAACTTTCCAAGGCAGAAATTGTTACCCATGTTGGTTCCAGGGCAAAATAGATTAAGGCCGGATCAATATAGTTTACACCGAAACCGTAAAGGGCGAGTGAATGCAGAAATCTTGTACTCACTGACTCTTTGCGGTTTTTTTATGTAAAAGACTGGCTAAATCACCCTGCCTGTTTTACAACATTTACCAGACAAAGCTTATGTCTTTAAGGATAAACGAACCAAGACCGTTATCATAAATTCTACCCATAAAACGCCATGCTCCCACCCATTCACGAGGCAATACTTACGCGAGAGGAACGCACCCTTTCCAAGTTTGGTTTCCTCAGTAAAAATTCCAAAGGCCGCAGGGTAGAAGAACCACCCTGCCCTATCCGTTTGCCCTTTCAACGGGACCGGGATCGCATCATCCACTGCAAAACATTTCGCAGACTCACCCATAAAACCCAGGTGTTTCTTGCGCCGGCCGGGGATCATTACCGCACCCGCCTCACCCACGCCCTGGAGGTTTCCCAGATCAGCCGGACCATCGGTGTTGCCCTGGGGTTAAACGAGCATCTCATTGAAGCCATTGCCCTCGGTCATGATCTGGGCCATACCCCCTTTGGCCATGCCGGTGAATCCGTCTTGAACGAACTCCACCCCGGCGGATTTCGTCATTATGAGCAATCCCTGCGTGTTGTTGAATCCCTTGAAAAAAAGGGGAAGGGTCTCAACCTGACCCATGAGGTGCGTGACGGCATCCTGCATCACTCCAAGGGGTTCCAAAAGCTGCTGCCCCAGGACACCTCAAAACTTCCCGAGACCCTTGAAGGACAGGTGGTACGGCTGTCCGACATCATCGCCTATGTCAACCATGATCTGGACGACGCCATGCGGGCGGGAATCCTTTCTCCTAATCAAGAGCTGGGTGACATCTGCAAAGTCCTCGGCGAGGGAAATTCAGCCCGTATTTCCACCATGGTCAATGATCTCATTGATGGGACCAGTAGACAGAATGACGGCACCCTGGTGATGAGTGAACCGATCCTCGAAGCCACAACAGATCTGCGCGCCTTTCTCTACAAGAATGTCTATCGAGCCAGCCGCGTCCACGATGATTTCAAGAAAGCCATGAAAATCTTAAGAGAACTCTATCAATTTTTAATGGAAGAGGATATTAAACTCCCGTCCGGTGAGGTTTGGGGTGCTGACATCCAATACCCCGCAGACACGCCGCGCCACCGCAAAGTATGTGATTTTATCTCCGGCATGACGGATCGTTATGCCCTTGACCTTTATTCCACCCTGTTCTTCCCAAAACCCTGGAGCGTTGTATAAGCAATGGAAAATACCACCCCCACGACCCTTGCCAAAAGCTATGAGTTCAAGTCCGTTGAAAAGAAATGGTACGATACATGGCTTGAGCAGAAACAATTCGCCGCAAAGATGAACCCTGAGGCTGAGTCCTTTTCCATTGTTATTCCGCCGCCAAACGTCACCGGCGTCCTGCATGTGGGGCACGCCTTAAACAACACCTTGCAGGATGTTCTTGTCCGCTACAAACGCATGATGGGGTTCAACACCCTCTGGGTGCCTGGCACCGACCATGCGGGTATCGCCACCCAGAATGTGGTGGAACGGCAACTCGCCACGGAAGGCAAGGGGAGGCACGATCTGGGGCGTGAGGCCTTCATCGAACGGGTGTGGCAATGGAAGGAAGAAAAAGGCGGCACCATCATTAACCAGTTGAAACACCTGGGCAGTTCCTGCGATTGGGAGCGCGAACGTTTCACCATGGACGAGGGATTATCCAAGGCCGTGCGCACGGTATTTGTCCGCTTGTATAAAGAGGGGTTGATCTACCGGGGTGATTACATTGTCAACTGGTGTCCACGCTGCCACACGGCCCTGGCCGACGATGAGGTGGAACATGTGGACAAGAAAGGTGCGCTCTACCACATCAGATACCCCTATGCAGACGGTTCGGGCCATGTCGTTGTCGCGACCACCCGCCCGGAAACCATGCTGGGGGATACGGCTGTGGCCGTGCATCCCGAGGATAAGCGGTACAAAGGTCTGGCTGAAATCGGCGTAAAACTGCCCCTCACCGACCGGGTTCTGCCTGTTGTTTTCGATCACCATGTCAAGCGCGAGTTCGGCACCGGCGCCCTGAAGGTCACCCCGGCCCATGACCGTGATGATTACGAGATTGGCATGCGGCATAATCTTGAAATAATCAAGGTTATGGATGAATCCGGCAATATGAATGAACTGGCTGGACCCTATGTCGGGCTCGACCGTTTCCAGGCGCGGAAACAGATAGTTGCCGATTTAAAGGCCCAGGGTTTCCTCGTTGAAATTGAAGACTACGATCACGCCGTTGGCCATTGCTACCGCTGCCAGACCGTGGTGGAGCCAACCACATCGTTGCAATGGTTTGTCTCGGTCAAACCCCTTGCCGATCGTGCTGTGCAGGCCGTACAGGACGGGCGGATGCATATCCATCCTAAATCATGGAACAACTCCTTTTATGCCTGGATGGATAATATCCGTGACTGGTGTATCTCCAGACAGATCTGGTGGGGCCATCAAATTCCGGCCTGGACCTGTGACGATTGCGGCGAAATGATTGTTGAGGAGGAGGTGCCGACCTCATGTAGCAAATGCAAGGGTGACCATCTCACCCAGGAAACCGATGTGCTCGACACCTGGTTTTCCTCGGCCCTCTGGCCCTTTTCCACCCTGGGCTGGCCGGAGAAAACCGAAGAGCTTAAATTCTTCTACCCCACCTCCGTACTCATCACCAGCTTTGACATCCTCTTCTTCTGGGTGGCGCGCATGATGATGATGGGGCTGCATTTCATGGATGAGGTGCCCTTCAAGGATGTCTACCTCCACGCCCTTGTCCGCGACAAGGAGGGCAAGAAGATGTCTAAATCCACCGGCAATGTCCTGGACCCGTTGGTGGTCATTGACGAGTACGGCACCGATGCCCTGCGTTACACCATGGTGGCCTTTGCCGCCCAGGGCCGTGACATCCGCCTCTCTGAAGAGAGGATTGAGGGGTATCGTAACTTCATGAACAAGATCTGGAACGCCGCCCGTTTCAGCCTCATGCACATCAGTGATTGTGATCCAACGATCACCAGTAATCTTGACCCCAACGACCTGAAACTTGAGCATCAATGGATCCTCAGCCGGCTCAATAAGGCCATTGATGAGACCCACCAGTCCCTGGAAGATTTCCGTTTCAATGATACCGCATCCGTGATCTATCAATTCATCTGGCATGAGTTCTGTGACTGGTATCTTGAGCTGGTCAAGGCGGATCTCTACGGTGATGACGAAGCAGCGCAGCAACAGGCCCGGAGGGTGTTGTTCACGGTTCTGGAACAGAGTTTGCGCCTCATGCATCCTGTGGCGCCCTTTATCACGGAAGAGATCTGGCACAGTCTGCCCGGGCCGCGCGCCTCCATCATGGAAGAGAAATACCCCATGGTAAATGCAGAATGGGCTGACCAAAATGCCGAGGAGTCCATCGACCTCCTCATGGGTATTGTGGGCGGGGTGCGTAATATCCGCAGTGAAATGCAGATTCACCCCTCCGCTGAGATTACCGCCTTCATCATTTGCAGTGATACAACAAGGGCGGCGCAGATTACCAAGCAGACCAACTCCATCAGCAACCTGACCCGTCTCTCAGCGCTTACAGTTTTGGCCGAGGGTTCGGTACCGGAAGATGCGGCAAGCTATATCTACCAGGATCTGGAAATTTATATTCCCCTCAAAGGGTTAATCGACGTTGAAAAGGAACTGGCCAAGCTTGAGAAGAGTAAACTCAAGCTGGAAAAGCAGTTCACCCAGACCTCGGGCAAGCTGAAGAATGAAAAATTCCTCGCCAATGCCCCGGATGATGTGGTGGCTAAGGAGCACGCCAAGCTTGATGAATTCACCCTGGGTTTGGCAAAGATTGGTGAGAGTTCGGCACGGCTGGAAAAACTTCGGTAGAACGGGAACAGCGAGATTGGCAGTGTAACATTCTTTGTGTAAATTCAGTGAAGGCTAGAAACTGACATGGGCCCCTCTAGCTTAAATTATCCACCAAACCCTACTGGACATCCTGTATCTCAGCAGCTGGTAGAACCCTCGAAACGCCAGATCAGCACTGCGGCCACCGTAACTCCGATGAGATTGGCCACCAGATCCAGACAGGTATTCAGATACCCGCCCACATTGGTCTCCGGCAGGATGAGGGTCGCACCGAATTCAATGACCTCGTTCAGGGCACCGAAGCCCATGCCTGCCGCCCCCACCAGAATCATCAGGCCCAATGTGGGGGCACCATGACCGGAGCGCTTCAGCAGAACGGTGCGTACCCCTTGCCAGCAAACCCAGGTGGTGAGACCAAAGCCATAGGCGTGGATCAGTTGATCGTATCTCAGCCAGCCCGGAATGAGCCATAGATTATACAGGACCGGCGTTTCCATGTTCACCGGCCAATGAGCAGGTATAGTGAGTAATCCTCCGGCCAT
>JAQIBE010000190.1 GCA_027859235.1 Desulfobulbaceae bacterium | reverse complement strand
TACAATTCCAGGGGATTATCGACGTGCAATGAGAGGTGTTTGCCCTGTTTTCTTCATTGCTTGGCTTGGGACATATCCTCCACCACGAATCTGCCGCAGATGAAGCAGAAAAAACCGGCCAGGGCCATGGAAACAGGGGTGATCAGGAGGGCGTTGCGCAACCCCCACTGATCAGACAACAAGCCAAGGATGGTTGGTGAAACGGCATCCCCCAGGGCGTGGCTGAAGAAGATGCTGACCGCAAACGCCATGGCATGGATGGACGGCTTGGTGACGTTGAGGATCACGGTATTAAGCGGCCCAGTGTTGAGAAAGAGGAAAAATTCAGCGAAGAAAATTGCTATCATGCATGCTGTTAAGCCAGGGGCGAGGATCGCCCAGACCGCAAAGGGTGTACCGATCAGCAACCCCCCACCAGACACCAGCAGATAGCCCTTGCCGCTTTTTTTTTGCCAGCGGTCGCCGAGCCAGCCGCCCGCCAGGGTACCAAGTATCCCCGCCACCACCGTGGTAGCGCCGAACAGCATGTTCGCCTTTGCCACCTCAAGAGAATGGATACGGTTGAGGAAAGAGGGAAGCCATTGGGCGAGCCCTCCGACCGCAAAGGTCATTGCCGCCAAGGCCAGAGTATTGTAGCGAAATGATCGGTTTCTGAGCAAGGCTGTGTATCCTGTGGCAACCTTTTCTTTTGATTTCTCCGGCAATTCGCTGCCGCCGCGCGGCGGGGAACGCAACAAGGCGATGGGAATAGCCAACAGCAGACCCGGCACACCGACCAACAAAAAGGCGGCGTGCCAGCCATATCTTTGTCCCAGCACCCCGCCAAGAAAGTAGCCTAAGGCACTACCAACCGGAATGGCAACATAAAACCAGGCGAGAACTCGGCTGCGCTGTTCCTTCGGAAAAAAATCAGAAATGAGCCCAGGCGATACCGTGCCAAAACTCGCCTCCCCAACCCCGACGGCACCCCGAGCGGCCATAAGGGTCTTGTTCCCGGAGGCAAAACCGGCGAGAGCCGTGGCGAGACTCCAGATAACGAGACCTCCGGCGGCAAGCCTGGTCCGGCTCCAATGATCACCGAGCCAACCGAAAAGCGGCGCAAAGACCAGGTAGCTGAGCATGAAGGCGCTGCCGAGAAACCCCAGTTCCGTATCGGTGAGCCCCAGGTCGATCTTGATCAGGGGAAATACCGCGAAAAGCACCTGCCGGTCGATGTAATTAAGCAGGTTCACCGTCAAGAAAAGCCCAAGGGCGTAGCGGCTATAGGAGGGAGAGATCGGCGCGGGATTCATATAGTGTAGCCTTTGTAACGACTGTTAATGGGTACTATCCTTGGACTGGAGTCCCCTTGAATTATCCCCATGGTGGATAAGTGCCTTAACAGTAGGGTGTAAGATGTTTATTTCAAAATACGTTTTAGCCTTTCGTGTTTTTTATCCCCCTCAAGGGGGGACTGAACTGAGTGACGGAAATTAATCGCTAAGGCACTAAATTTTCCCCACCGCCTGCCGAGCCTTTTCCACAATCTCTTCCGGTTCCTCGTAGCGAAACCGCAACGGTTTCCCGAAGGTGACCGTCACCTTGCCCCGTTTTGGCCACTTCGCCCCGTGCGGCAAGACCTGGTCGGTTCCGCTGATTTTTATCGGTATGACCGGAATCCCCAACTCCTTAACCATGATACCCAGCCCCTTATGGAAGGGGAGCATGTTGCCGTCCCTGGAATGCTCTCCTTCAGGGAAAATCAGGATGTTGACGCCGGCATCGGCGAGCCTTCCCATGTATGCCAGGGAGGCGTTAAATCCTTTTGACTGCGGCAGGGGGAAGAGATTGAACAGCACGGTGCCATACTCGTAGCATAGGCGCCTGACGATTCGCTTAACCCCATGATAGTCTCCGAAGAAAAACTCTTCCCAGGCTGCGCTGGCGGTTTGGTAGCGGATTTTTGCGGGTAACGCCGACATGACGGCAGGCTGGTCCAGGTAGCTTAAATGATTGGCCACGAAAAAAACCGGACCATCCAGGTTTTTCAGGTTATCAATCCCCTGCGCCTCAATTGTGGCAAAAACTCGCAATAAGGGGGTGTGGAATATGGTATCCAGGAACATCCGCAGCCCCCTGAAAAGTGACCAGTTGGTCCAGAAGCGGAAGTGGCCGTGCCAGGTCGGTTTTTCCCGTTTTTTGATAATCCGGCGCAGGTCTGAGACCCGGGTCTCTTGGCCGATCTGGGAGTCCTCAATATCGAGGCGGTATTCCTGCTCTAGAAAACTGACCAGTTCCAGCCCGTCGATGGAGGTAAGCCCCAGGTCGTCCACGAGCAGGGATTCTTCACGTATTTCCTGGGCGCTGACCCCGGTAATTTTGGCCAACAGATTGAGCAGGCTGTCCTGGCTGACGGTTTCATTGTCTCCAGCCGGTTTCTTTTTAATTGCCTCCTTAACCGTGAACTTTTTGATCTTGAGTGTCGTGGTCTTGGGAAATTCCGGTTCGTTCCAGATGGTGTAGCCGGTAATCCGGTGGAGCGCATCCAGCTTTTCGTTCGCCTGACCGATGATCTCTTCAGGAGCGATGTCGCTTTCATCCGGGAGCAGCACGGCGTGCACCTCTTCCCCCGATCCGCTATCGACCCCGAGCACACACGACTCCCTGACCCCGGGGATCCGGTTCAGTACCGCTTCAAGCTCGTCGGGATACACGTTGACTCCTGAACCGGTAACGATCAAATCTTTTTCCCTTCCCTTGATGATGAGCCAGCCATCCGCATCGATCTCCCCCAGGTCGCCGGTCCGAAACCAGCCGTCCTTGGTAAAGGCGTCCCGGCTTGCCTGCTCGTTCTCATAGTAGCCGGGAAAAACATTATCCCCACGCGCCAGGACCTCGTTCTCCTCGATCTTCACCTGTACCCCCGGTAAAGGCGGCCCGACCGAACCGGCAACCTGGCGTTCCATGGTATTGACACAGAGCACGGGCGATGTTTCGGTGAGTCCATATCCTTCCAGGACCGGAAAGCCAAGGGTGCTCCAGAAATTGAAAACCGTCGGATCGAGGGGAGCGCCGCCGGAGACGAAAACGGTGAAATGAGCCCCGAATTTTTGCCGGACCGGGAAAAAGATGATCCGGCGCGCCTTTCCAGGCAGCCTTGCGGCCAGGTGCGAGAGTAACCGAAACACGCCGGCGAGATGTTTTTCCGCCACTTCACGGACAATCGTTGTTTGCAGCAGCTGCATGAGTCGGGGCACGGACATAATGACATATATATCCTCCTCAGCCAGGGCCGCCATGATCGCGGAGGGCTTGAGGGTGCGCAGATAGACAATGGTCGCGCCATGGTAGAGCGGCAAGAAAAAACCACCCATCAGTTCAAACATGTGGGACAACGGCAGCAGGGAAAGGAAACTGTAATCGCTGGTTACGATCGGGACTTGTTGGCTTATCTGGGTCATGTTGGCAATCAGGTTCTTATGACTCAGGATGACCCCTTTCGGATTGCCGGTCGTACCGGAGGTATAGATGAGTTGCGCCGTATCTTCGGGGGCGGCAGACACCCGCTCGCTGACCGGCTGCATGTCGGCCAGCAGGTACTGCAGGTCTTCCAGCAGCATTGAGGGGGCAGCGGTGATCCGCTCGGGCTTGAACCGGCTCTGGAGGACGACTCTGGCCTTGGTTAAGTCACGGATGGAATCTGCCCGCGCCAGATCGGCCATGAAGTCAACCGGAACGGCGATTGCGCCGCGGATGATGATGCCAAAATAGGCTATTGCCCACCAGGAAGAGTTGGGCCCCCAGATGAGTACCTTGTCCCCCGGCGCCACGTTGTTTTGGGCCAGGAGGGTCGCCATCTTCAGGGCAAGATCGTGGAATTCCCGATACGTCACCACCAGCCTGCGGACGCCGGTTCGGTTAACAAAGGCAGTTTTATCACCAAGTGTTGCAAACGTCTCAAAAAGATCGTTCAAGGTCTGCATGGGTTTTTCCATTGTCTTACCTGTGGTTAATTTGTGGGAAGAGGCCTAGCGGCCTCAATATCTCGCTTCTCGTGGTAGATACAATCAGTCGGGAAAGCAAGAAACGGCAGGGCGCACAATGCCCTGTCTTTTCACATGCCATCAAAACGTTTGCTTAATTCCTAGCATCGTTAATTTTATCTATTGTGACAACTAAACATTGCTGCGATGGAATGCGTGAGATTAAAGGATTTTATGCCAATATCGTTATATATGAGAACCAACGTTCCCCTCAATACTCGAGATAGTGAGGAATGAAGTTCCCCCAATTAAATCGTCCGTTTTATTGGGGGAGGTTCAGAACGTCCCCAATTACTTACAGTTATTAGGTTAATTCCAGGTGGCCATGCTAGAGCAGGGCACCTGGAATCGCTGTTGTCCGGTCTGATGGATCTGGTCATTTAGAACCTGAAGCCGATGGTGGCGGTTGTAATAATTCCGTCCAAATTGATGTCTTGGCCGCCGAAGGAAGGCTTGGCCCAGAGATATTTAGCCTCCAGACCAGCAAACATCTCGTCGGTGAAATTGAAATTGATCCCAGCGCCGGCGTGTAATCCGTAAGTGATTTCCGAAGAACCGCTGAAGTTACCAATATTGTCGTTCACGTCCAGTTTGGTGAAGTAGGCACCGATGCCAAACAAACCGTACGGCTCGAATACGCCGATCGGGACCAGAAACTTGCCGGTCACGGTCACCGGCACGACGTGCAGCTTTGTTTCGCCGGGCTGGGCAGCGGCCGAACCTTCGCTCTGGAAATAGCCGATACCAACCTCCACTGCGGCATTGGGCAGAAAATAATGGCCTCCCGCCACTTTTCCGGCCAATCCGGTTTTGCTGTCCAAGTGGGTCGTGCTGCCCCCGTTGAAATCATAAAGGTCGTGCGAATCACTTGGCGAATAGACTCCGCCCTTGATGGCCAGGTAGTTAGCGGGTTTCTCCGCCGCGAATGCCGGTGTGATAGCTCCAACCAGGGCAACGGCAAGAACCATGGATATAATATTTGATTTTTTCAAAATTTACTCCTGCATTGAATGATAAATTTCTTTTCTGCCAATTGCTGCCAACTCTCGACAAACTCCTTGTCGTAAAACCACCAAGCGCCAATGGCAATAATCACATCATAAACTTGGCATCAAGCACTGCAGTGCGCAGGTGCTGACAAGGGATATTGCAACTAATGTGCCAGAGATAACCTGCGGACATCACGAAGGCAATTGTCTGATTATGCGTGGAAAACTAAGATAAATAGAAGTACGGGGAAGGGGATGGCCTCAGGGGAAATCCGTCATGTTTAACGTACCCGCCAAATTTGACGGATCGTCTTGAGACAAATATGCCCCTTTGATTTTAAAATTCTTTTTCCCGCCATTATAAACACTCGCCGCTAGAGGAACATGAGGGGACATCCTATACACCCCCTGTCAGCATATAAAAAAACTCCTTAATGAAGTGGAGGCTGTTTACAAAGGATAAAAATACTGCTCTCCAAACGGCTAAGGCACACATAGAATGAATTACCCCGCTGCAAGCAGCGGGGTATCTTTAAAAACAATGAACGGCCCAAGGGGCGGGGGGATTTAACCAAGGCTACGCAATAAAACGACGACCAATACATATTGCTACATTACTCTGGTTCGTAGCCATTTCAGGTTGCACGACCGCACCAGCACTTCACGGAATTGATGTACATGATGGCAGTTACCCAACTGGTGTGCGTCACTCCTCTGGCTATCACCCGGACGAAAGCATTGACGTTATCGTTCGCACAAAAGGGCGCTCAGTTATTCTTGCTCTTTCTTCCTATGAACCAAAGGAAATCATTTTGAGCAGTTATCATGCCTCCAAAGTAGTTGGGATCGATAGCAGCATCAGAATTACCAGGCAAGTTTTTGGATTTTCGTACCAACCAGATGCAAGAAACTCGGAATTGGCAAAGAAACTAGAGGAATATGCCGGACTGGGCGTTGAGACCTTTCAGGGAAATGTATACAGTCAAAGAATTTTCTGTGCATTGAAACCTGACGCACCGCGAATCAGGTGAACTTAGCCGTTAACCTTGCCAAATCGAAGATGCTAATGTCTCAGCAATACACCAACTTTAGATGTCTACTGTATATACGTAATAAACAAACGATCGAACTTATGATATGATAAGGTCATCAACATCCTGTTTTTTCTACAGAAAAAGGAGGGAAGTATGACCATCTCAGGAAGCTTGTCCGAA
>JAQIBE010000183.1 GCA_027859235.1 Desulfobulbaceae bacterium | reverse complement strand
CATCTGCCGGGGCCGACAAGAAGATAGGGTAATCCCGCCTGAAGCAATGTCTTATTAAGACCATTAATCTCAGCGGCAATTTCAACCGTCTTAGCCGGATCAAAGTCAGCAGGTTTCACAATAATAATATCATGTATCGAATCAAAGACACCATGCCCCAGTACCTGGTGTGAATGGCAAAACGATTTCCCCCTCTCCTCAGCGCTGATGGACACATGATAGCTGTCACCACTTTTAACCATGGGTCGCATCTGGAGGATATAGAGTATTGATTTTTCAGGATCAGGATCAAGATCTACCGCAAATTCTATCTCGGCAGGACAACCTATGCCTTTATAGGCCAGGGTTAAAACAGCGGACAGGGATTCAGGCAAGGATATGGACTTGTATTTCAAAATTGAGGCAAAGGTGAGTATCGGCACACCATGCGGATTAAACCCGTCTCTAATCCGATCCTCCTGCGGATAGTATGATGAAGCCAGAGACATTACAGCAGGAGAATCAAGACATTCGCTCACTTCAAGTTTTGCTAAATTCTCATTTCCACCACCACCAAGGGTTCCCCCTGTTCGGGTCATATCGAGACAATAGAAATATCGTTGCCCATTGCTGAGCATATCCTCAACCGTTGCAAACTGGAGAATATGCTTTGGGTACTTCGGCGAAAACCGCACAGACTTTTCCCCTTCAACAACTGTTTTGCCAAGCCCTAAGGCCACATGCACAATACCATCCTCCGACTGCATGGGTTCAATGGGATAAAAATTATGCGATTGCGCCACACCGGAAACAGCAGGGTAAAAATAATCTCCATACTGACGGCCCACCACCTCCTGGATCACCACGGCCATTGAATCATGTTCCTGATGGGAATGCAGTGATTTAGAAAAGGCCAGAGGGGCCTCAAACCAGGTGGAGGCCCAGACTAAGCGGATTGCATCTTGTAATTGTGCAAAACGGTCCTGAAACTCATCCTGATTATTGGGGATCATGTATGTGTTATACAGTCCGGCGTAGGGTCTGGCATGACCATCCTCCAGTAGACTTGAAGATCGGACACATAATGGCACATTGAGATGCTTAAGAATTCTCCGCAAATCAGCCAAGAGCCACGCGGGGATCGGGCAGGATAAAAACATTTAATCAATACTATCATCAGACTTTCCCCGATCAAGAACCTCCAGCATGATAACTACGACAAATGAATAAAAACAGTTCAGCAATAGTTTCATCAGACTGGGCCCGATCAAGTTCCTGCAGACTGTTTTCTTCGACAAATGCATCAAAACCGGATGAGGCAATGACAATGGTTTTGGGGAATTTAACCCTGAGGGGTAACGCTGCAACCGTATGACATTTCGGCAGGATATTAGCCATAAAGGCCAGCCCCCTCCCCTTTCCGCCAAGGGAACCGTGACCTATTTTAACAAAATCCATAATTTCACGGTCATACTCTCCGCCATCAGATAAATGCACGACCACCCCCTGCTGTCGCTCCTTCCGCAGTGCATGGACATCACGAATGAGACCTTCCCGTAAAGATTTAACATCTGCATACCTCTGCGACTCTGCCCTGTGAATCTTAGAGGCGAGAACCACCTCAGAGCGTGCCATGACCCATGTGGAAAAATGATGATTTTTCACATGGTACACCAGACACTCGTCCGGAACAGTATGGAGCCCCTCCTCAAATGATTTGAAATTAGTTGCCCGGCCGGCCGATTGCCCGTCGGGGAGCCTAAAGATAAAATCACCAAAGCCTAAATTATTCAGAAAGAAAGATTGGATCTCCCTATCAAGGGTTGCGCTATTTTTATCTATAAAACGTGCTGAAATTTCATGGGCAAACTCTTTATTCTCAGAGTCAGCACTGAGAAGCAGGAGGGGAAGAGAAGGTTGTTCTTTTCTGATCTTGGACAGCAGGCGCAGACCGGCACGGGAATCCATCTGACATTTTCGCATATATCTCCCATCTGAAATGACACCGAGAACGTCTTTTTTATACCTCTCATAAAAATGCTGCGCCTCTTCATAGGAGGTCGCCAGGAGGATTTTAGGCCGGGCCCGCATCTTTAATAACCGATGCTCCTGATTAAGACTCTCATCCAGGATATCCTGGGTCTGCTGGACAATCTTTTTGTAGATGAGAGGGAGAAGTTTTGAGATATAATAAGGGGAATCCTCAACAAGAATAATCACCCGCACCATGGCGTTCTGGGTGTCACTCTCCACATTGAGATGATCTTCAACATTCTTAATAATTGCAAGCAGTAATGCCGGGTCAGTTGACCAGACAAAGAAACGGTCAATATCTAACGTACAGGAGTGGACCTCCGGCGTAAACTTGGGGTTTGCCATGGAATGAGAAAGCATGGCAATCACCATATCTCCATACATCACTTTAACTTGCCGGGCTAAATCACTACCATCCATATCACTCACCTCCGGCATGGTAATAACAAGATCAAAACGTTTATGGACGAGTTTCTCCAAGGCCTCTTTCCCACTTAAGGCCCAGGTGATTTTAGGAGGATTACTGAGGTTCAACCCATGAAATTCATTGATAATCCGGGTTGAAATGGAGCCATCCTCTTCCATGATAAAGGCGTCGTAGGGGGACGAAACCAACAGTACATTCCTCACCTTTTTCTGCATGAGATCATGGAAAAGGCTGAAATGCTGGTCAACTCCAATATATGCTTCCACAGAACGCCTCATTGGTTGGGTTATGC
Organism: Desulfobulbaceae bacterium; assembly: GCA_027859235.1. Lineage (GTDB taxonomy): Bacteria > Desulfobacterota > Desulfobulbia > Desulfobulbales > SURF-16 > JAJRUT01. Next base: position 19,181 of record JAQIBE010000183.1, on the reverse strand, counting down.
ATCATAATTGCCGGAGAGAACGGATAGGCGAGAACGTGAAGTTTACGGTTTACGGTCGAAGTCTGCGCTTATCTGCCAGTTTACGGTTCAAGGTATTGCTTCGACAATTAACTACTTAAATTTTAAGAAATTAATAATCAAACAATTAGCCACAGAAGACACAGAAAACACAGAAGTTTTTGTCCGTGGATTCTGTGGATTCTGTGGCTAAAAAAAAAGATAATTCGGTGGTAATCATATATTCTTATTTATGATATCCCGTGCCATTTTTAATGGCATAGGCCCGATATAACTGCTCAAGGAGAAGGAATCTGGCCATATCGTGGGTGAATGTCATGGGCGAAAGAGACATACGTAGATCAGCTTGAGCGAGAATGGTCTGGTCAAGCCCTAAGGGCCCGCCAATGACAAAACATATATGGCGGGTGGACTGATTTTCTTCACGCTGAAGCAAATCAGCAAACTGGACAGAGGTAAACATCCTGCCCTGAATATCGAGACAGACCAAGTACGATGGTCGAGGGATATGGGCCAAGAGTGATTGACTCTCTTTTTGAGGGTCAGGATGTTTAGAATTCTGCCCCTTCACCTTTATCTCTTTATAATCCAGTCTAACGGCATGTTTAAGACGGCCTGCGAAATCTTCAATACCCTGCCGCAGATAACTGGCCTTTGTCTTACCGGGGGAGATAATGGTTATAATCATCGGCGCAGACTATTTTAAAATTTCTTTTAATTTCTGACAGAATTTCTTATAGCCGATTTCCTTCTTGATCCCAGGGCAGGAGGAGGCAATGGCAGTGAAATTGGCCTGGTCAGAAAGAATGGAGGGATGTAATGGCCACTGCCGGCAACGCCATGGCCTGCCTGGATGAACCGAACAATTCCCCGCAAAGAAAATACAATGGCCGTCCACTGTTTTCATCTGAATAACTGTACCCGTCACCCGTAAATACTTCTGTTTAACCTCCTCAAAGGGAAGCTGCAGATATTCACACATGCATTTGACATCATTATCATCTAACGACACCGTTGTTTCGCCATGACAACAGTATCCACATTGTTCACAAGCAAAAATATCTTCTACACTCATTACATTATCCTGGAATTCACTATTTATTTTATTATCCCACGCCTATGGTCGAAAAAAACAACTTTAAACCACGTACACTCAAGTTACCAGTTGCCAGTTTACCGTTTACAGTTCGTGGATGTTGACGTTATCTGATTCATTTTACCTTACCTGGTCAACATTCTTAACGGCCCCTAACTTCACGCTGAAACTCTGGCAAAACCAATAATGCTCATATCATTGGCTTAAGTTCGTTGGTAATCATATATAATTAAGGCAAACACAGGAACCTACCTAAACACAGGAAACCCCCTTGAATTTATCCATGTGTCGTTTATAGTGATTGCTTCTAAGGTGCAGATGGATCATTTCATAAAGACTGAAACCGTTGTTAACTCAAAACCAGAACAGATTCATGGCCTATTTTCCCATTAATGTTGACATCAAGAACCGCCCCTGCATTGTCATCGGCGGCGGCCCAGTTGCCCTGCGCAAGGCCAGAGGCTTACTCGCCTGCGCCGGTTCCGTCACCCTCATCAGCCCTGAGGTTGTTCCAGAGATACAGACACTGGCAGATGCAGGCGCACTCACCCTCATTAAGCGCGGTTATCAAGCAGGCGATCTAAAAAACGGTTTTTTGGTGATTGCGGCAACCGATGATGCAGGGGTGCAGGAGGCGGTGCATGAAGAGGCAAACGCGCAGAATATCCTCCTCAATGTTGCGGATGTGCCAAAATGGTGCAATTTCATCCTTCCTGCCACCGTGAGACGGGGGGATCTTGCCATTTCCATCTCAACCCATGGCAGGAGTCCGGTCCTGGCCAAACGGTTACGTCAGGAGTTGGATCGGCAATTTGGGCCTGAATATGATCTCCTTCTGCAAATCATGGGCGAACTCAGGCCAATCGTTCTGGCGCTGGGGCTGGAACATGAGAAAAACAAGGTTATCTTTGAACAACTCCTCCACCCGGATATGCTCATATGGATCAAGGAAAATGACTGGAATGCTGTGATAAACCATCTGCAAGGGGAACTGCCCCATGCAGACTTAAGCCTTCTGGAACAGTTACTCCAGAACCAGTCTTAGGGGCCGTTAAGAATGTTGACCGTTACAGCAATTTCTTTATGGCCCTTATGCAGCTATGGACATGTCGTTGGCCATGTTATTTTGTTACAACTGCCTAGGGGATATTAATGCTTTTTACAGCAACGTATATAATCTACAGTGTCGCTGTTATCCTGTACCTTGTTTATTTTTCATCGCAAAACAAGCAGGTACGTCTCGCAGCCCGGCGCATCCTCACCAGTGCCGGTCTTTGTCACCTCGGACTTCTCATTCTGCGCTATGTTGAAGCAGGACACACGCCTCTCACCACCCACCACGATACCGTATCCTTCTTTGCCCTGTCCATGACCGGGGCCTTTCTCGCCTTCAGATGGCGCTATAAGGTTAAGAATTTCGGCACCTTTGTCTCCGTGGTTATTCTGGCCTTAATGACCGTTGCCCTGTTCTCATCCCGCAATCTTTACCCATTGCCCCCGGCCCTGCAATCATCGTGGCTGCTGGTGCATGCCTCCATTGCCATCTTGGCCAACGGCTTTCTGGCCCTGGGGTTCTGCGGTGGAGTCATGTATCTTATTCAGGACCACGAGTTAAAGAAAAAGCGGTTCACCCTCTTTTACCACAGGCTGCCGTCCCTGGAATCCCTGGATCAGCTGACTCAACATTGCCTGTCCATCGGCCTCCCACTCCTCACCCTCGGCATTATCACTGGTTCACTCTGGGCCAAACAGGCCTGGGGCAGTTATTGGCATTGGGATCCGAAAGAAACATGGTCACTCATCACCTGGTTTCTCTATGCAGGGCTCTTACATCAACGGCTTGCCATTGGCTGGCGGGGGAAACGTTCGGCCATCATGTCTGTTATTGGTTTTCTGGCGGTTCTCTTCACCCTGTGGGGGGTTAATTTTCTCCTCCCTGGAGTCCACACCTATGTCCGTTGATCAGATTCTTGTCCTCGGGGTCAATCATAAGACCGCCCCTGTGGAGGTCCGTGAAAAACTAGCCTTTCCCGATATTGAAGTGCCACTGGCAAAACTGGGGGAGGTTCCAGGCTGTACTGAATTTTGTTTTCTCTCCACCTGCAACCGGGTGGAGGTTATTTTCACCTCAGCCACGCCAGAGAAAACCGTGCGCCATATTCGTTCCTTTCTCTTTGCCGACTCAAACCTGGGTGACGAAGAGGCTACCCGCTACACCTACCTGTACACAGGAGCGGATGCAGTCAATCATCTCTATAGAGTTGCCGCATCCCTAGACTCCATGGTGGTGGGCGAACCGCAAATCTTGGGCCAGCTTAAAGACGCCTACCGCGAGGCCTATGCGCGCCAATGTACGGGAACCATCCTCAATCGTCTCATCCACAAGGCCTTCAGTTCAGCAAAACGCGTCCGCACCGAGACCAATATCGGCTCTTCTGCCGTATCCATCAGCTATGCTGCCGTTGAGCTTGCCAAGAAAATTTTCGGCTCCTTAAAAAACAAAAAGGTGCTCCTGGTGGGTGCCGGGGAAATGGCCGAGCTTGCCGCCGAACACCTCATGAGTCAAGGGTGCACGGAGATCACCGTGGCCAACCGCACCCTTAAGAACGCGGTCACCCTTGCCAAACAATTTAACGGCAAGGCCGTGGGGTTAAGCGAAATAATCCCCCAGCTTGAACTGGCCGACATCATGATCAGCTCCACCGGGGCCCAGGACCTAATCCTCCACCATGATGACGTAAAACCCATCATGCGCCCGCGCCGGAACAAGCCCCTCTTTCTCATTGATATTGCGGTTCCCCGTGACCTTGACCCAAAACTGAACGAGATCGACAATATCTACCTCTACGATGTGGACGACCTGAGCCAGGTCGTGGAGATGAACAAAAAAGATCGGCAGGGAGAGGCCGACAAGGCCAGCGCCATTGTCACCGAAGAGGCTATAAAGTTCTCAAACTGGCTTGACAATCTGGCCCTAACACCCACCATTACTGCCCTTCTGGGCAATGCCGAACAATTAAGAAAGACTGAAGTGGAACGAACCCTTGCAACTCTTGATCTTTCCCCAAAAGAGATTAAGGCCATTAATAAACTCACAGCATCCCTTGTCAACAAGATGCTGCATCATCCCCTCATTCATCTTAAGGCAGAATGTCACACACAGGAGAAACAGGAGAAAATTGACCACCTCCGCAAGATGTTTTCCCTGGACGTCAGGGATTAAAGCTGTGCAGACAACGAACTCCACCCTGACTCGCATCCCCCATGGAACTGCTGAACCAGCCCTGACAGTATCAGGCCGCAGATTGGCAGTTAATCATTATCAACCCAGATTTTTTTCATTCCACCACTAGCCACTCTCCTCTCTTTCCGTCCCAGTAAAATCACAGCAGCTTCTGCAAACCCCTGTTTCCTTCTCCACAGAAAGTTCCCGGTCTAGCCGGATAACCCTGCCATGGATTCCGCCAGAACATAATCCCGCCCGTTGTTATGCTTCCCCATGGGAGCGAAAAAAAATCGCATATTTTTTAAAAAAAATCTCATGATGTCAGCCTGTTACAAATATGCCCACAACAGTAACTAAATTATTCTTGACTTCAAAATCCCAATCATTCTATACTCTTAATAACAGCGGCGCATAAGCGCTAAACCCCATAGGACTTACCCTATGAACAACAAACACAGGAGAATCACCATGAATCAGCTAACCAGTTTAATCAATGCTTTCATTAAAGATGAAGAAGGTGCCACAGCTGTTGAGTATGGCGTTTTAATCGCCCTGATTATTGCCGCCTGTGTCGTCATTATCGGCACTTTAGGTGGACAAATTAAATCTGCCTTCACCGACGTTAGCAACAGCCTCACAACCGCAGGAATAACTTCGTAATTACAGAAGTAAACCAGGGCGAACCTAACTAAAACAAGACCCAGGAGGATTACCATGTGTCAGCTGCCCAGGTTCACCCATTTCATCAAAGACGAAGAAGGAGCCACAGTGATTGAGTATGCTGTTTTAATCGCCCTGATTATTGCCGCCTGTATCGTCATTGTCGGTGCAATTGGCCAGAAAATTGACGGTGCCTTCAACAATTTTGGTACGAAATTTGAGAACGCTCTCTCTAGCTAAGCTTCGCAACTAAACTTTTAACCATAACCATGAGGCAGGAAAAAACCATGAACGGTGATTATCGGCAGGAGATACCACGCTATTTATTTGGGATCAGCGCCCTGAGTCTGGCAGGCTATTCTCTCCTGACCCACGTCCATGAACCGGTGATATTCTTTGCCTCCCTGTTCTTTCTGGTCATCTGCACGACTGACACTTTGCACTCCAGGATACCGAACCTAGCCACCTTTACCCTGGTCCTGGTCGGTTTTGGCTACCAGATTCAGGCCGGCGGCCTACTGGGCGGGGCAATGGCCCTGCTCGGTCTGCTACTCGGTCTTGCCCTCCTCCTTACCCCCTACCTGCTGGGGGGGATGGGAGCTGGGGATGTCAAGGCCCTTGCGGCCCTAGGTGCCCTGCTCGGCCCTGGCGATATTTTTCAGGTCTTTCTGTTCAGCGGCCTGATTGGCGGGGGCATGGCCCTGGTCCATCTGGCCCTGGGTAAGGATCTGAAAAGCAGACTGCGATCCTGGCTGACAACGGGCTGGTTGTTTTTCACAACTCACCACATCCCCAGCAAGGCAGCAGATGTGGCGGATACGAGGATGAAATACCCATACGGGGCAGCCATTGCCTTTGGCTTTTTCGCCTTTATCAGCTGGGGAGGTATGTTTTGAAGAAAACAGAGGGAAACAGGGGGGCCGCCGTGGTTGAGTTTGCCGTTCTCTTCCTGCTCCTGATGATCATCCTCTTTGGCATCATTGAGTTTGGCTTCATCTGGCTCCAGTCCCACTATATCGCCAATGCAGCGCGAGAGGGAGCCAGGGTGGCGTCACGGGTTGATCCCACAACAACAGTAGCCGATAGAATGGAGCTGGTGGAGGATACGGTTAAGGCATACCTTAGTGGTCTGCCTATGTACGACGAGGATAAATTAGACCTTGATGAAATAGCATACTGTTGCAGCGAAGGAGATTTCATCTGGGTGCAGGTTGAGGACAAAACTGAGGAGGACGCCGATCTAGTCATTGACGCGGGTTTAGGCGAAGAGAATCCTCCTGCAATCAGGGTCACGGTGACGGTACAAACCGGGGAGGTGTGGGATCCCATCCTCTGGGATCTGCTCAGGCTGATTCCTGGTTCGACGGTCACCGGGGATCTCGCTGAAGTCAGTTCATTTGCCGTATTTGCAGTTGAAGAACCATAACATTAACCAAATAACAGAATAGATGAAAACAATGATCCGAAATGTCAGGACAAAAAGAGGGTACAGCAACGAGAATGGCGCCACCGTGGTGGAATTTGCCGTTATCGTCCTCCTGCTCCTCCTCATTAGCTTCGGCATCCTCGAATTTGCCTTCATCTTCTACCAGAGACATTTTATTGAAAACGCGGCCCGTGAAGGCATGCGGATCGGCATCCGGGCGGATAATTATAGTTGTTTTGATGGAGGATGTCCCGAAACTCTTGATCGTAAAAAAGTAGTGCAGGCGGCGGTCGAGAATTATCTTTCTACCCTTTATCCCGGATATGAAATGCCTAATGTATGTGATGAGGATACTGATCCAGACAATTGTGTAATTAAGGGGGGGGATAACACCCAAAAGACCCTTACCGTTAACATCCAGGTAGACAATTTCTTCCCGAAACTCTTGTCAGGATTTATTCCCGGCATGAACCTGCAGACCCTGAACTACAGCATTACCGGGACATATGAAGACCCGACGGAGAATTGATCATGCAGAATAACCGAAATAATGTTTTGGCAGAAAAGCGACCCTTCAGGGCCAGCCTGCCAACCCTGCACCTTACACGCACAACCGATGACACGGTTTGTTGTTTTTACCGTATTGCAACCATGCGGTTACGGTCAACCAGCACAAACTATAACCCCCAAAGAGGAGAACTGGTATGAAAAAATATGGCGCTCTCATCGCACTCGGCGTCGCCATCATCTTCGGGGTGTTGGCCGTATTCCTAGCTAATAGGCTAATTACAACCCAGGTGCCAACGGAAATCGGAACAACAGAGGCAAAAGAACAATTGTCGGTTACCGCCATTGTTATTGCCGCCGCAGATATTCCGATCGGCACTCCGCTTAGCAGCGCAGTGCTGACCAAGGCCCAATGGCCAAAGGCCAATGTCCCCAAGGGGGCCTTTCACGAGATCAAAGAGCTTGAAGGCCGGGTGGCGGTCTCTAAACTCAGCGCCGGCACCCCCTTGCTCAAGGCGGAACTGGCCGAACCAGGATCAGGGGCCGGTCTGGTGGCTCTGATCCCCAGGGGAACCAGAGCAATGTCGATCCGGGTTGATGAGGTGATCGGCGTGGCTGGCTTTATCCTGCCCGGCACATTTGTGGATGTGGTCCATGTGGATACTAAAAAATCCAAGGATGTCTCCACTATCATCCTGGAAAAAATCCAGGTCCTGGCCATCGCCCAGGAGGCCTATGCGGAGGAGGAAGGCGGCAAGGCCAGGATCGTTCGTACCGTCACCCTGCTTCTCAAGCCGGAAGAGGCGACCCTGCTGGCCTTAAAAACCCGTGAGGGCAGCATCCATCTGCTGTTACGCAGCCCCCTTGAAGAGAAAAAAGCAGAGGTTGTCCCTCAGCCTGAGCCAAAGGGAGAAAAAAAGGTCAAGCCAATTCCCGTCCTTAAATCACGGGTCCGTTCTCCTCGTCCCAAGCCCCATACGATTGAGATCATCAGAGGGACAACGCGAAAGGAAGTCACGTTCAAAGATGTGGAATCAGAAGATATCGTCCAATAATAACAGGAGCATATTATGAAAAACCAGCTAGCGACACTGTTGTGCCGAGTTCTGATCCTGCTGAGCGTCTTCGGACTTCTCTTGAGCAGCACTGCCACCGCAGCCACTAACGACACCACAAGCACTGATGTGGACAGGAAGAATGCCTATAATCTTAAACTGGGAGGGGCAAAACTGATAAAAACCACCACCCCCTTCAAGAGAGTCACCATCGCCAATGCAGCCATTGCCGATGTCGTAGTCCTTTCCCCCAGCGAAATCTATGTGTACGGCAAGGCTCTGGGATTCACCAGCATGATGCTCTGGGAGTCGGGCCAGACCAAGACCGTCCTCAATGTTGCGGTCTCCCTTGATATCACCGCCCTCAAGGAGCAGCTGTACGAGCTCTATCCAGACCAACAGGTCGAGGTTTATGGTTCTGAGACAGGCGTTGTCCTGAGCGGTACCGTCTCCGGCCCTGAGATCGTCGAACAGGTTCTGCGCCTGACCAGGACCTTCCTGCCCAGGGGCGCAGAGGGGGACAGTGACACCGCGGCCAGTGGCCGTTCCGGATCTGGTATCACCAATCTCCTCAGGGTAGGCAATCTCCAGCAGGTCATGCTGGAGGTCACCTTTGCCGAGGTTTCCCGGAATTCCGGCCGCGACCTCCAGGTCGGCATGGGCCTCGACAATCTTGGTAGCGACCTGGACCATGGTTTCACAACTGGAGCCGCCGGTGTAGGTATCCTTGGCAGCCTCCAGGACACAGGTTCTCTGCTCTTAAATATGGCCAGCAATCCCGCCAACATCTTTCTCGAGATTGACCACTTCACCGCCGCCCTGCAGTTTCTTGAAGAAGAGGGGTTGGCCCGCACCCTGGCCGAACCGCGGCTGGTCACCCTGTCCGGCCAGGAGGCCAGTTTTCTGGCCGGCGGCAAGTACCCCGTCCCCACAATTGGCAACGATGGCGAAATAAGTGTTGAGTTTGAAGATTTCGGCGTTGGCCTGAGCTTCACCCCTGTGGTCATGAGTGACGGCAAAATCAGCCTCCGAGTGGCGCCATCGGTTACCAATATCACCGGGCTGTCACAAACAACCGCGGGACCGGTGCCGATTATGTCCACCCGCGAACTGGAGACCTCTGTCCAGCTCCATGACGGTCAGACCCTGGCCCTGGCCGGTCTCCTCCAGGACAACATGAGTGATGTCGTGACCAAGGTTCCCTTTCTCGGCGATATCCCCGTACTGGGGGCCTTATTCAGGAGCACCAGTTACCAGATGGACAAGACGGATCTGCTTATCGCGGTCACCCCCCATCTGGTCCAACCTGTTGCCGAAGGGTCCATCAGCTTCCCGGGAGAGGATATGCAACTGCCGAATCGTTATGAATTTTATCTGGAGGGCCGGCTTGAAGGCCGTCGTGCAGACGATGATGAATCCATTATCAAGCGTCATAATTTTTCTGAGATGCCCTCCGAGGCTGCCAGGGTCGGTGGCATGGAAGGGGATTTCGGTTATCAGCCTGTAAAGGCCGACTAAGAAGGGAGGATGATCATGAAAAAACTAATAATTATACCGGTGGCACTTCTACTGTTGGCCGGCTGCAGCCCCACGCCAGAGCTTGATAAAGAGTTTGGCCAGGCCAGCCGTCAGTCCCTTGAGATGCAGATCGCCTATCCTGATTACCGCTATGCCGACAAGATCCCGGAGGGGATCGCCGGTCTCACCGCCGAGGGGATTATGGAGGTTTATACGACTGATTTTGACAAGGAACCTGAAGGACCCAAGGCAATTACAACTGTAAAGTAAGTAGTAGGCACCACCCTGCAGCCCCCAGGTCTTTGTAACAGGCCTGGGGATGCGGGATAACAGCAACAACTCTTAACGGAATCGTAGTTATAAATCAGGACAGAGGCACCATCGGATGAAAACGATAATCAGGAACAGGGAACAAGGTGCAGTGGCCCCATTGGTGGCAATCCTGATGGTGGCCTTTATGCTCTGCGTTGCCATAGTCGTCGATCTGGGTCATCTCCATAATGTCAAGGTAGAGCTGCAGAGGGCCGTTGATGCCGCGGCCCTGGCCGGGGCCCAGCAGCTCGACGGGGGTGAAGATCAAGAGGATAATGCCGAGGCTGTTGCCAATGCCGTATTGGCAATCAATAAGGTCGATGGTGCCATAGACTGGACGAATGACGCGGATGAACCCGTGCAGTTTGGGGCATGGCTGCCAATAGATCCCGATGAGCCTAAACCTGCACTAGACCTCGATAATCCTGACAATGACCGTTTTGATGAAAATGGCCCTACCAATGCCATCTTGGTGACGGCTAAGGTCGAGGTAAACTACTACTTCTACCTCTTTGGATCAGGCAGCACCGTTAGCGCGGATGCCATTGCGGTGAGCAAATATGAGGAGAAAACAATACCTATTGCTGTAACCAGTTGTATCCCGGCAGGTGGTGAACAATTTCCACATGTATCAGCACCAGGAGAGCACATTGAGGATCTTGCCCTTTACACATTTGGCGATGCAACTCAAGACACTGCTGGCTGGTCCTCTCTCACAATAACTCCTAGCAGCACTAGCAACACCCTAAATTTTTTCCGTGAAGACGGGACATGTCTTTTTAACAAGGTTGTCTTCGGTAAGGACGAAGGCCATGACGGACTTGAAAATATGAATGTGTGGCCAATGAGTGAGCACCCAGAAGGATGCAGCCTTGAGGACAACGAGGTCACTGTAACCAACTTCGAGGACGACCTCTGTAATACCACTACCGTTATCAAGTGTGGTCTCGGTGACGATTTTAGCGACACGACGACATACGATCCCGCCGTTCACGATCCGCTAGAACATTTTGGCAACCTAGGTACGCGAGGCTCTCTTCCACGTTGGAATGACGTTGCAGTATTCAAAGCAATTTGGTCCATGAACGGGGTTCTTCGCCAATCAGATGTTGAAACGGACACTCAGTATTCAGACCGACTAACAGTGCTGCTGGCGGCAAGTGAAAAAACAGATCCCACAGAGATGGAAACCGCCTTTTCCGATTACAATTTAGCCTGTGTTGATCCCGATAATACAGCCTGTGTTGCTCCCGACAAAACAGTCCCGGGTCCTTCGCAGGATGCCAGATTTACCCGCTATATAAAAAGTGGGAAAGCAGACTTTCTCCAACCACTGAGAGAGGCTGGTTATCCCATTGTCGATGTGACTAATGGAGCAGTCAATACTGTTTTGAAAGCTTTACTAGAGGAGATAGTCCCCCTTGACAACAAGGGTAAGCTTGATGGCCCTGAATTTAAGCAAAGTGCACGCTACAGGAACTTTCCTTTCGATGCTGCAGGGTATTATGACGGCGGCAGTGGTGGCCTAGGACAGACAGTTCAAGTAACAGTTCCTGTTATATTTGTTGGAGAGTGTGAGGATGCTAAATTCGTTGATGCACCCTATATTGGAACAGCCAATTTGCTTTTCACAAGGATATGGCTTGGAATTAATAATTGCTATGACAATGGACCTGATTCCGTAAAAATAGATACTGACCGTGTAGGAGAAGAACCGATGCGCTTTGGTCCAGACAAACAACACAATGATTTCCCTGCACTTAATGGGGAATACAGATTAAGATGCTCTTCGCAGGGCTTTTACAGTACTTCTTTTGAAGGGGTGCTAAGGCCACCTGCCGGTGACGAAGAGACAAAGGCAGGGATACAGAAAATTTACCTGGTAAAATAATAGTCTTAAAATAAGAACGTTACGTAAGGATAATCACATGCCACAAACAATGCAAATATCCATCGAGATCAGCGATCATGAGATGGCCAACAGTATCATCAAAGATCTCGAATCCATGGTGGATGTCAAGGTCCACATGTGGTATGGCGAAATGGGTGACAAGGGTACGCTGGCAATTAAAAGCAGCCCGGACATAATCATCATTGACGATGATCTTGAGACCGGGGAAATTTTCAGAAGACTGCCCAAGATGGGCCATATTTTCCCCCAAACCGCTATATTCGTCATCTCCAATGACAAACAGCCCAAACATATCGTCGAGGTTATGAAGGCCGGGGCCACCGAATATCTGGTATTACCATTAAACCCGAGCGTCCTGACGAATGCCGTAGAAGAGGTTCGCGCCAAACTCACCGAAACAGGCCGGATGGCCAAGGGTACAGTTTACAGTTTCATCAGCAGCAAGGGTGGGCTTGGCTCGACCATTCTTTCCGTAAACACGGCCGTGACCCTGGCCCAGACCAACGATGACGGTAATGCCGTAGCCCTATGTGACATCAGCTTTCAAGCGGGTGACGCTTCCGTATTTCTTGATATAATGCCGAAAACAACCATAGCTGATATTTGTAGAAATTTTCACCGCCTTGATGTCTCCTTGCTGAAAGGCGCCATGATCAAACACACCAGCAAGCTTGAACTCTTGGCCGCGCCGCTCAACCCTGAAGACCACGAAATGATTAAGGCCGAACATGCCGAAAAAATTATTGGTCTCCTCACCAAACTATACGACCGGGTGATCATCGACTGTCCCTCAATGTCCGTCAATGGTTTCACCCTTGAAGCATTCAGGGCCTCTCATAAGGTCTTTGTTGTTATTGACCTGTCCCTGCCGGCGATCCGTAATGCGGTGCGCCTCACCCAATTGATTAGCAAGCATGGCATCAACAAGGAAAAAATAGAATTTATCCTCAACCGTTACGAAAAAGGGTCGACTCTCTCCATTGAGGAGGCTGAAAAGAGTCTGGGCAAAAGAATTTACTGGCTTGTCCCTAACGATTTCAGCGACATCATGTCATCAATCAATGAAGGTGAGCCGGTGGTACAACTAAACCCCCGGTCTTTAATCGCGCAAAACATATTGAGCCTTACCCAGAAACTGAAGGGTAAGCTCAGCGACAAAGAGTACCGTGGAGCAAAAACTGCTTTCGGCAGATCAATATAGGAGGGAACCATGGCTCTAAAAGATCTTACAGGAACCCCGGGAATGAACACCCCGGGTCAAACATTTGCCGGTAAGACCCTTACCAGCACGGACAATATTTTTTATGACCTCAAACATCGGATCCATGGGCGTATTGTTGACGAAATCAACCTGAAAGTCCTTGAGGAGACGGATCCAGAGGAAGTCAAGCCGGAGGTAAGCCGCATTGTCGAACAATTTCTGACAGAAGAGCAGGTTCTGCTCAACGAGGGCGAGCGAAAGATCCTTGTTGACGAGATATTAGACGAACTACTGGGGCTAGGTCCCATTGAGCCGTTATTAAGGGACGGCACCATCTCCGACATCCTTTGCAACACCTACAAGAACATCTATGTTGAGCGTTTGGGCCTTCTGGAAAAGACCACGTACCGTTTTGCCGACAATGCCCATATGCTCAACATCATTGACCGCATTATCTCCCGGGTAGGCCGGAGAGTCGATGAATCTTCACCCATGGTGGATGCCAGGCTCCCGGACGGTTCCAGGGTCAATGTGATCATTCCACCGGCCGCCATAGACGGGCCGATTCTTTCCATCCGCCGCTTCGGCTCCCGACCTTTACAGATGGAAGATCTGGTCAATTACAAGACCTTAACCCCTGAGATTGCCGAATTCATGGCCGACTGCGTTCAGGCCAAGCTTAACATTATGATATCCGGCGGTACCGGCTCAGGCAAGACGACCTTGCTCAATGTCCTCTCCGGCTTTATCCCGAGCAATGAGAGGGTCGTGACCATCGAGGATTCTGCTGAACTCCAGCTGCAGCAGGAGCATGTCGTCCGCCTTGAGGTGCGCCCCCCCAGTATCGAAGGAACCGGGGAGATAACCCAACGGGATCTGGTGCGCAACAGCCTGCGGATGCGGCCGGACCGGATTATCCTCGGTGAGGTCCGTGGTCCGGAAGCCTTTGACATGCTCCAGGCCATGAATACAGGCCACGAAGGCTCACTCACCACCATTCATGCCAACGCGCCGCGTGAATCCTTGACCAGGCTGGAATCAATGATTTTGCAAACGGGCATCAATCTGCCTGAAAAGGCCATGCGTTTTATGATCTCGTCAGCTATGGATATGATTATTCAGGTGGCCCGTTTAACTGATGGCAGCCGAAAGATTGTTTCCGTCTCCGAATTAGTGGGGATGGAAGGCAATGTCATTACTATTCAGGACATTTTTATCTTTGAAAAAAAGGGCATAGGTAAAGAGGGCAAGGTTCTCGGACGCTTTCGGGCTACTGGTATCCGGCCAAATTGTGCTGACAAGCTTGAGTTGGCTGGGATTAAAATTCCCGATGACCTCTTCTCACCCGACAAGGTCTACGAATAGAGGAAAAACGATGAATATAATCTTTCTGGGAGTTGTTTTCCTGTTTGCCACAGCAATAATCTTGTTTGCCTACCTGTTCTGGCAGGAAACAAAATTTACTGAAAAGAGGATCCTGAAAAAACGGCTCCTCTATATCTCTGCGGGCGGCAAGCACGGTAAGGACAAGCTGGATCTCTATAAAAACAGAGTTCTGAAGAACGCCGGGATATTGGAGAGTCTGGCCTTTACACTGCCGCGAATCAGCACTATCGACAGGATGCTTCTCAAGACCGGGCTGCCTATTACCGCCACGGGCTTCTTCATTGGCTGTATTCTTTCCGGTTCCATAGGAGGATTGCTCGCTTATCAATTTTTACCGGGTAGGGGAACACCTTTTATTCTAGGGTTTCTTTGCCTCTTCATTCCGTATCTCGTCCTGCTGAAAATTGAAGCATCGAACCTCCAGAAATTTGAAGACCAGCTCCCAGAGGCCCTTGATCTGCTGGCCCGGGCCACGCGGTCTGGACACGCACTGATCTCAGGGATGGAAATGATTGCGGAAGAGATGCCTGCCCCCATCAAACTGGAGTTTCGGGCCACGGTAGACGAAGTCAACATGGGGCTCTCCTTCAAGGACGCCCTTGCCAATATGTGTGACCGGGTTCCCAGCGCCGACCTGAGGTTATTTGCCATCGCCATTCTGATCCAAAAGGAGACTGGCGGCAATGTCGCCGAAATCCTCGACCGGATCGGCCGGCTCATTCGCGAAAGACAGCAGTTTCACCGGCAGGTTAACACCCTGACAGCAGAGGGGCGACTGTCCGCCCGTGTCCTGATTCTCCTGCCCGTGGTCATGTTTATTTATATCTACTTTGCCAATTATGAGTATATCTCCCTGATGTGGACGGAAAAGCTCGGCATCTATATGTTAACTGGTGGAGTTATCATGCAGATAATCGGGGCGATTTTTATTAGAAATATTGTAAAAATCGAAATTTAACTATTTAATTTACATGCAGATAACCACGGGATTCTTGAGTATTTCCAGGAATACTTAATTCTTAATTATGAGAGACCGACAAATTAAAGGTGGACCATGCAGAATGCCATTGATTTTTTATATCGCCTGTTAGAAAACCTATTAACTAACCGAGAGTATGTCGCTCTGCAAATTCTCATTTTTCTGGCGGCCAGTCTGCTTGCCGGCGGGCTCATACTTCTCTTCCGCCGCCGGGATATGCTATCTGAAAGAATGGCAAAACTTTGGCCCGGCCAGAAATCGACCCACATAAAAAACACCAAACTATTTGACGAAGAGGACCAGGACGGGCTGACCGCCAAGATACTCAACCCTATCCATAAGATTATTGCCCCTTCAGAATTTTCGACCAAGAAAAAGATCCGGTTGCGATTAGTTCAGGCCGGCATGCGCTCAAAACAGGCCTACACTACATATCTGGCCGTAAAGGTAATACTTGCAGTACTCTTCCCCTTAGCCTATCTGGTAGTAAGCGCTTACTACATGATAACATCCACAACTCTTAGTATTGCCGTCCTGTTGACCATCGCGGGGTTCTTTACACCCAACCTGGTTCTCCTGCACCTGACCCAGAAGCGCCAGCTTGTCATGTCCAGATCATTGCCCGATGCCTTAGACCTGATGGTTGTCTGCGTAGAGGCCGGGCTCGGCCTGGACATGACCTTCAAACGGGTTGGCGATGAAATACGTCCATTAAATAAAGAGCTAAGCGATGAGTTTTATCTGACCAATCTTGAGGTCAGGGCCGGGAAACCACGGGCGGAAAGCTTCAAGAACATGGCGGAACGCACAGGAATACCAGACATACATAATCTAATGAATATCCTGTCTCAGACAAGCCGGTTGGGAACCAGTGTAGCTGATGCCCTGCGCATTCATTCCGATGCAATGCGTGTCAAACGTCGCCAACTCGCCGAGGAGCAGGCGGCAAAGTCGGGAGTAAAGCTCATCTTTCCCCTGATTCTCTTTATTTTCCCGGCCATTTTAATTGTCCTGGCCGGACCGGCAGCCCTGAAAATTATTACTCAACTCTTCCCTAAGTTGGGAGGAGGCTAACTCAAAGAATGATTTATCCTTACGAAGCACAAGCCCGCTGATTTATTTGGGTTCAAATTGGAATATTTTTTGCCGCTCAAAATGATTTATTACTGAATTTGCAGATACCAAAAAGGAGACTATGAAATTTCCACTATTTTTACATATCAATACCATGCGCCTAAATTCTGGAGCCTTAAAATCCTTCATCCCTCTAGTCTTTATGACGCTCTTGCTTCCGGCCTGCGCCACAACCAGCAAACCGTCGTCACATTACAGTCCTGTCCCCAGCACCGTGATGCAAGAAACAGCAGAAGATAAGGAAAGCAAGCTGGCAAGCCTTCCCTATACAGAACTGCTTAGCCGTGGCAATCAACATTTAGCCCAGAGCAACACCAAATTGGCCCTGCTCCACTTCCAAATGGCGCTCCAAAAGCAAGACGATTCGGTCGAAGCCTATGCCGGTCTCGGTGAAGCAATGGCATTGAGTGGCGACAACCAGGCAGCCCACACTCTTCTTGACAAGACCTTGCTCCTAGACAGCCAGAATCGTCAAGCTCTCATTGCAACGGGTAAGCTATATCGCGGGGAAAAAAATTATGAGCAGGCAGAAATTTCCTTCAACCAGGCCAGGACGATTTACCCTGCTGATCCGGAAATCCTGACTGAACTCGCCGTAACCTATAGCCGGATGAGTAAGGATGACAAGGTCCTGCCTCTGCTTATCCAAGTCGTTGAACAGAAGCCTCAAGATGCATCGGCCTATAACAACCTTGGTTTCAATTACTTGCTCCAGCATAACTATGCTGACGCCATCAAGACCTTACATCAGGCCTTGACACTCGCACCAGATAATTCGCGAATCCAAAACAATCTGGCAGCAGCATACGCCTTGAATAATCAAGCGCAGAAGGCGTTTAATCTGTTTCGCAAAACAGGAAATAAAGCCACAGCCTATAACGACCTCGGTTATTTATATATGACAATGGGCATGGAAGATAAGGCCAGGGCCTCGTTTGAAAAGGCGCTGGAATTGAATCCCCGTCATTATGTGCGCGCCAAAGAAAACCTTTCTCTCCTTGAGAATGAACCTTGATCTGGAGGCAAATTATGCCACATTCTGTCTTTCACCCAACTCACGAACACAGAAAAAACCTACAAGAGAGACCGGAAACCTCTTCTTGTCTTAAGCGCAGGAACTTAACCAACCACATAACTAGAGGTATAACGATGAGACTCTTCTTCTGGACCATATTGTTTCTTCTGCTTGGAGCAGGGAATGTCCATGCTGGCATGGCAGCCGTTTCTGAAAATCTGGCTGAGATAAGAAGTTCCCCCTCACTCAATGCCTCCACTGTCCGGTTACAGGTTCCGCGCTATTATCCTTTGGCAACCCAGGAAGCCGAGGGAGACTTTTTCAAAGTTACCGACTATCTGGGAAGGACTGGCTGGATTCAAAAGACAAGCATTAACAAGATCAGAACAATCGTCGTTACGGGAAAAAGAGTTAATATCCGCAAAGGGCCTGGCACAAAAAATCCGATTGTTTGCAAAGCCCAGGATGGTGTGTCTTTCAAGGTCCTGAGCGAGAAGGACAACTGGCTGGAGGTGAAACACGAGAGCGGTGTAACGGGCTGGATTTTTAAAAATCTTGTCTGGGGTA
This sequence comes from Desulfobulbaceae bacterium, assembly GCA_027859235.1. Taxonomy (GTDB): domain Bacteria; phylum Desulfobacterota; class Desulfobulbia; order Desulfobulbales; family SURF-16; genus JAJRUT01. The sequence goes on along the minus strand of JAQIBE010000183.1, from coordinate 1,169 downwards.
ATTAGGGGCCGTTACATTTCCACAAAATAATTATCCCAGGCATCAGTCACCGTCTCCGTGGTAAGTTCCGGCGCAACATTATGATAGTGGGCACTGTCGATGATCTGATCAATAAGATCGCGGGGATGACAGGAGTTGAGCTTGACCCCAAGACGCTGATAAAGGTTGAGCAGAAAGGTAAATATCATCGGTTCAAATTCAATTCCGTTTGACCCACACACCTTCTTAAAGATCTCCTCATACTCCTGGACATTGGGATGGTCGATCTTGATTTTATAGCGAATCCGCCGTAAAAAAGCCTCATCCACCAGGGTGCGCGGCTCAAGGTTCGTCGAAAAGAGAACTAACTGATCAAAAGGGATATCGAATTTCATGCCGGTGTGCAGGTTGAGAAAATCCGTCCGCCTTTCCAGAGGCACGATCCAGCGATTCAGAAGCTTTTCGGGTGACATCTGCTGGCGCCCGAAGTCATCAACGATAAAAAGACCGTTATTGGCCTTCATCTGCAACGGTGCATCATAGAATTTTGCCACCGGATTGAACTCGAGATCCAGCATCCGCAGGGTCAATTCCCCGCCGGTCATAATTACCGGCCGCCGGATATGGACCCACCGCTGATCAAAGTCCTCCTCTGTTTCATCATCCGCAACCGGCACGTGATTGACCGGATCGAATACCGTAACGATCTCCCCGCCCACCAGAATGGCGTAGGGAATGAAAATGCTGTCCGGCAGAATCTCACCGATGGTCTCGGCAATTGTCGTCTTGCCATTCCCCGGCGGGCCATATAGAAAAATCGCCTTACCGGAACTCACCGCCGGCCCCAGTCTCTTGAGCAAGGCCTTATTTACAGTGAGGTGGGCAAAAGCCTGCTCAACGCTATGGGGATTAACCAGAATATTCTTCACCGTCTGCACCGCCACCATCTGCCGGTAGTCATCAAGCAGAACCGGGGCCGGCCCCACATAGCGGCACACATCCAGGAGCTCCCCCCCCCGTCTCTTACCATCATCGGTCACGCGATAATGATAGGTGAGCTTGACGAGCTGATCAGCCTTGCTCACATCAAGCAACCGTTTTTGGCGCAACCTGTCCAGGGCCTTTTCCACAACCCCATATGGCAATTTAAGGCGACCGGCCAACTCAGGCAGACGGAATTCCCCCAGGAA